>JAQGKA010000144.1 GCA_028290355.1 Tardiphaga sp.
GATCGTTCAACGGCGCTCTCGTCTTCGTCGGGGCGAATGCGTTGGTTGCCGTGCTGTCCTATCTCGTGATCGTCGGCAAGATCGAACGGCTCAGTTAGACGTGCAGCGCGCTGGATTGATTGAACAAAGAATCCCTACGAAGCCACCCGGGGAGCGCGACCGCGGGTACGATCGCCACGCCGGTCCTCGGCTAGTTCGGTCACGAGGCACTCACGTCAAGTGATATCGAAGGTCGGGATAAATCCGGATTGCCCGTTCGTCAGGAAGCAATGTCAATCTGTGCCAGGGCGGCGTCGGCCAACGGTGACCGATGTTGGCCTTGAACCGTCTGCTCTCGACGCAATCGCCGCCTGGCCGACGATACGATCGCATCAACGACGAGCGCGAGCCAGTCGTCATGTCCACCCTTGGCCCGCCGTTTATGAAGCAACCTTGGCGACGCCCATCTGCTGGAGCAGTGTCAGATTATCTTCGATATGCCAGTTGTCGGTGATGCGGCCGTTCTCGACCTTGACGAGGTCGGTGGCGATGAAGGAAATGGCTTGACCCTGACCCCGCGCCTTACCGAACGTGCCGGTGAAGTGTCCGGAAAAGCGCATGTGCACGGTGACATAGTCGCCGGCGACAATCATCTTCTCGACGGTCACGGTGAGGTCGGGCACGGCGGCGCGGAACTGGCGCGAAGCGAAGGCAGGCCCCTCGGGTCCCTGTGGACGGCCCGGCGGCAAGGTGCGGTCGGTGAAAGTCGGCGCGATAGCCTGCTTCAGCAAGGCGTCGTCGCCGGTGTTCCAGAAATCGTAGAACGCGCGGGCCGCGTTGATCGTCGCGTCGCGTTGCGCGTCGGGAATCGATGCTGCGACGACGAGTTCGTCGATCTTGACGCTGTCGGCGGCGAAGGCTGGTGTGGACAGCAAGAGCGCCAGCGCGGCGAAAATCCCGAGATTTGAAAGCCTATTGGTCATTGGTCTGCTCCTGATGTGTGGAAGGGGAAGCGGTTTTCGTATCGCGAAAGACCAGTTCCAGAAGGATTCCCGTGGGCGTCCGAATGAAGAGGCGGCGCTCACCGAGCTCCGGCAACTCCATTCGCGAATAGGGGATACCGAGGCCATCCAGCCTGCGGCGCATGCCGTCATGATCGGCAAGACGAAAGCCCACGTGGTCGATGGTCTCACCAGCGCGATCGGCCGGACCGCCATGGCCCGGAATCAGATGCACGACAGGGTCGCCATCGGCATAGAGCCAATAGCCGGGAAAGGAGAAGGCCGGCCGATAGCCTGGCCTCAAATCCAGCACGGCTTCCAGGAAGGCGCGAGTGCCTTCAAGATCGTTGGTGCGCAGCGTTACGTGATCAAGCATGGTACCCTCACGCGATGGCGCCGCCACCATCGACACGCACTGTCGAGCCGGTGGCGAAGGGCGTCGTGACAGGGAACATCACCGCATTCGCGATATCCTCCGGCTGGCCGACCCGGCGCGCCGGCAGGCGTTGCGCCGCACTCGCGAACATCGCTTCGCGCTTGTCGTTGGGCATGTCGGACCAAAGCGGCGTCGCGATCAGGCCCGGCGACACGGCGTTGACACGCACGGGCGCTAGCTCCAGCGCCAGGCCCCGGGCCAGCGCTTCAAGCGCTGCGTTAATTGCGCCCTGCAACACCGAGTTCGCAGAGGGCCGAACGCTCAGGAAGCCCGAGACGAAAGTCAGCGATCCACCCTCGCGAATCTTCGCGACGCGCGCGACGCGATAGGCGCCCCAGAATTTGCTATCCATGGCGATCTTCGCGTCGGCGAAGCTCAGGCTCCGCACCGGCCCGCTCGGCGT
This sequence comes from Tardiphaga sp., assembly GCA_028290355.1. Classification (GTDB taxonomy): domain Bacteria; phylum Pseudomonadota; class Alphaproteobacteria; order Rhizobiales; family Xanthobacteraceae; genus Tardiphaga. Next base: position 1,820 of record JAQGKA010000144.1, read on the forward strand.
CTGTGCGGCCGAGACGACAATGTGGTCCCAAGGCGCTTCGTCGGTGAAGAAACGTTCGACCTCCGCCACATCGCCGGTATCGAGTTCGACGGCGCGCGCAGTTTTGCCGAGCGTGCTAACCGCGGATGCGAGCTTTGTTTGCGAGCGTGAGGCGATCGTTACCGCCGCGCCGGCCCCGGCTGCGGCTGCTGCAGTCGCGAGACCGATTCCGGAGCTACCGCCGACCACCAGGACGCGCGCGTGATTCGGTTTAGCTGACATGAGGATCTTCCTTTCAAGCTGTAGGTCCGGGCAAGCCCGTTACGTTCGGCGAGCCGCGTTCGATGACGGGCGTGACGGCGCGACGATCGAGCACCCAGCGGGCGATCTCGTCCTTCCGAGCGAACCAGACGCCCTCCTTGCCCTTCACGTAGGTAAGGAAGCGGTCGAGCACTCGCACCCGGCCGGCATGGCCGGAGATGCGGTCGTGCAGGCTGATCACCATCATACGCCGCCGATGTGCGCCTTCATCGTAAAGCTGATCGAATTCATCGCGCAGCGCTTGCTCGTAGGCGGCCGGATTCCAGCCCTCGAACGGGAAGGAGACGATGTCGTTCATGTGGAAGGTGTAAGGAACGGTCACAAAGTCCAGTCCGCGCACTGGGATGATGAACGGTTCGTCGTGGCTCGGCTCGTCGATGTGATAGAGGAAACCGAGATCCTGCAGCGTCTCCAGGATGTGAATGGAGTTGCGCATCCAATAGGCGTTCCAGCCGAGCGGCTTCTCGCCGGTGATCTTCTGGATCGTCTCGACGCTGTCGGCGATGAAGCGTTTTTCCTCATCGCGTGAGAGCCTGTATGAATTATCCCACACGCGGCCGTGGGCGGCAGCCTCATGGCCGCGGCGCACGATCTCCCGGGCGAGGTCCGGCGAGGTCTCGACCGCTTTGCCGATCATGAACGATGAGAGCTTGATCCCATGCTTGTCCATCAGGTCGAGCACGCGAGGAATGCCTTCGTAGTGGCCATAAGCGAAGAAGGCGTTGGTCGGCAGGTCGGGCACGCCGTCCTCGATCTTGTCGGGTATCACGCCGCCGGCCCACGAGATCGGCTGGCCGCCGCCCTCGAACATAAGTGAGAAGCTCACCGCCAGCCGAGCGCCGTTCGGCCAGAAGCCGGCTCCATTGCGGGCGGAAGCATCTACGGTTGCCGTTGCAGCTTGGGCTGCACCAGTCTGGCCCCCGTTTCCGGATCCAACCGCAAGTACCGCGGCCGCGCCAACGGTCCGAAGGGTCTCACGGCGAGTAAGGTGGAAATCGTTGCCAGCAGGATAAATCATTGGGTCGCTCCTTTCTCTTCCCTGCAATCTACCCCTTCTCGATCTCGGATATTATCCTGCGCCAATTGGAGGTACTCTCCACCAATGGGAAAGTATGGGGAGCAGGCATGCTGGACGACATCACCGAACTGCGCACATTTGTCCGGATTGTCGGGGCGGGGAGCCTGTCAGCGGCCGGCCGCGAGATGGGTCTTGCGCTCAGCGTTGTCAGCAAGCGACTTGCGATGCTCGAACGCCGGACTGAGATGCGCCTCATTGCCCGCAGCACCCGTCACCTTGCGCTGACTGAAGAAGGGCAAGCTCTCTACGACAGAGCCCAGCGCATCTTGGCTGAGGTCGACGAAGCCGAGGTAATGCTGACGCATGGCCGCATCGAGCCGCAAGGCGTGTTGCGGGTGAGTGCGCCGGTTGCGTTTGGCCGCGCCCATGTCAGCCCCGTCTGTCGCGACCTTGTTCGCGCGTATCCGAAGGTCTCGGCCGATCTCACGCTTACCGATCGCCTGGTGGAGCTGATCGACGAAGGTATGGATGTCGTCGTTCGGATTGGTGCCCCGAAGGACTCCGGGCTGGTCATGCGGAAGTTGGTAGATAACCACCGTATTGTCGTGGGTGCGCCGGACTATCTGGACCGGCACGGGACGCCCATGTCGCCCTCAGACCTCGAAGCTTATGAGTGTCTGCAGTACCGCGGCGTAGGAACAAATTGGCGCCTGGTGGGGCCTGGCGGCGAGGCGGCCGAGATCCGGGCCGCCTCCCGGCTGCGGAGTGACAATGGCGAGGTCGCGCACGACTGGGCGCTCGCCGGCTGCGGTCTCATCCTGAAATCCTGGGTCGATGTCGAGCCCGATCTGCGCGCGCACCGTCTTGTCCAAGTGTTGCCCGAGTGGCGCAGCGATCCTGCGCCCGTCTGCGCGCTCTTCCCTTCGAGCCGTCAGCTTCCGACCCGCGTGCGCCTCTTTCTCGATGCCATGGTGGATCGGCTCAGCACGTTTGGCAGCGGCCAGCCCGGTTCGGGACCGTAAGCGGCCCGGTGCCTCTTCCGCCGACATCTGCCGTAGCGAGCGTTTTTGGTTATGCTAACCCCATCTTGCCCGTCGCCATTGCCGCGAGACGGACAACGACAGCCCGAGGCAGAAGCCGGGGCAGCCAGGTGGCGATCCGCACGCTCGCCCGTCCAGGATAGGCCACTGCTTTTCCCTGGTCGAAGGCGCGAAGGATGCCGCGAACCACCATTTCGGGCGTGTCGAAAGATCGGTCGGACATCGTCGTCGGCGTGCCATCGAAAAAGCTGGTCGCCGTCGGTCCAGGACAGGCCGTCATGACCCGAACCCCTGTAGGGGACAGCTCATGTTGCAGCGCTTCGCCGAAATGCAGGACGAAAGCTTTCGAGGCGGCGTAAGTCGCCATGTACGGCAGCGGCTGAAAGGCCGAGTTTGACGCGATATTGATGATTCCACCCCGACCGCGAGTGGCCATGGCCTTGCCGAACCGATGGCTGAGGCCAACCAGCGTCTGTACATTGACTTGAATGCTGGCCAGTTCCTTGGAATGGTCATGATCAAGGAAACCGCCTGACAGGCCCAGGCCCGCGTTGTTGATCAGAAGATCGACCGGCAGTCCGTGTTCGGTCAGCTCCGCATAGATGTCGTCGATGGTCCTGGGATCGGCGAGATCCGCTGCGATCACGTAGCACTTCACGCCAAACTGGGCGGTAAGCCGAGCCGCGAGAGTCTGCAACGCATCTTTGGAGCGGGCGATCAGGACCAAATCGGCGCCGCGCCTCGCCAGCTCTTCGGCAAATGTCACTCCCAATCCCTTGGATGCGCCCGTGATCAGGGCCGTCGAACCTTCATAAGTGAACATCTCGCTCTCCCTGAGCCGTCAGGCGGCCTGTTGCCTGGGTTGGTAGTCGGTGTAGCCGTGATCTTCGCCGCCAAAGAGCGTGGCGGGATCGAAATTGGCGATCGGAAGCCGCTGCGCCAGGCGCGCGGGCAGGTCGGGGTTGGCGATAAACGGACGTCCGAAAGCGACGAGGTCCGCGTAACCGCGCTCAAGCACCCAGTTGGCGCGCCCGATATCGTATTTGCCGGCTACGATGATCGAGCCGCTGAAGCGCGCGCGAACCTCTTTGCGAAATTCCTCGGTGAACTGCGGTGCGTCGTCCCAGTCGGCCTCGACGAGATGCACGTAGGCAACCTGCTTGGCCTGAAGAAATTCGAGTGCCTCCAGGATTGTGGGCAGGATATCCGGACAAGCCATGCCGCGCGCGGTGAGAAAGGGCGCCAGACGGATGGCCGTTCGATTTGCGCCGACCTCCGCCGCCACTTCGGAAATCAGCTCTTTCAGAAATCGCAGACGGTTTTCCCGCGAGCCGCCATAGTCGTCTGTCCGAACGTTCGACGTGGTGCGTAGGAATTGATCGATGAGATAGCCGTTGGCGCCATGGATCTCCACGCCGTCGAAGCCCGCATCGATCGCGTTCCGCGCGGCGCGCCTGAAGTCCGCGATGATGCCTCGGATCTCGTCCCTATCCAAAGCTCGCGGCGTTGGACAGTCCGCCATGCCCCCCGTTCCCGTCGCCGGATCCACCTTCCAGATCTTGCCTTCAAATGCCACGGCCGACGGCGCGACGGGCAGTTCGCCGTTGTGAAAGTCAGGATGCGACATCCGGCCGACGTGCCACAGCTGCGCGAAGATGCGGCCACCTTCGGCGTGGACCGCCTGGGTTACCAAACGCCACCCCGCGATCTGTTCGCGGCTGTAGATGCCCGGCGTGAACGAGTAGCCCTTGCCTTGAGGTGAAACCTGCGTCGCTTCGGTGATGATGAGCGCAGCCGAGGCGCGTTGCGCATAGTAGCGGGCGTTCATCGCGTTGGGCACGTCGCCCGGCTGGGTGCTGCGGGATCGAGTCATCGGCGCCATCACGACACGATGGGACGCTTCGCGGCCGCCGATATGAATCGAGGTGAAAAGAGGGGACGTCATCGCATGGCTCCTTCTGCTGCCCCCGACTTAAATCTCCTCGATTTCAGAGCCAATCCCCCGCAATGGACAAACACCCTCCACATTTTGGAAAGGGCGCGACGCGGGATCGGGGGCATGAGTGAACTGAGAACCCTGATTCGGATTCCTGCGGCCGGCCGTCGCGACCGGCTTCGTCCAATCAACAAAATCCTGAAGGCGAACAACTCGCTCAGGCTTGCTGTCCCGCGGCTTCGAGAATCAGCCGCGTGATTTCATCGGGATGGGAGATCAGCGAGAGATGGCTGGCCTTCACTTCGATGGTCTTCGCGCCCATCCGTTTGGCCATGAAACGCTCGAGGTCTGGATTGATGGTGCGGTCTTCGGTCGAAACGGCATAATAGCTGTGCTTGGATCGCCATGCGGCGTGGGTCGTCTTGCCCGTGAGAAGGGCCTTATGGAACGGCTCCTGAACCGCATAGAGCACCTTCGCCTTGGCCTCCGGCAGGTCCCCCGCGAAATCGCGAAGGAAGGCCTTCTCGGAAAGGCGTCCTTCATCGCCGTCGAACACGATCCCGGCCGTCGCCGGCGGCGTCGGATATGTCTTCGCCAGGGCCGCGTAGTCCTCGCCCGCATCTGGCGCGCGCGCCGCCACATAGACGAGCGCGGAGACGTTCGGATGCACGCCGGCTTCCGTGACGATCATCCCGGAGAAGGGTGCCCGGCCCAGTCCGCGACCCGGATAGTGCCTGCTACCGCGTCCCATCCCTGGCTGGCGCACGCGCCGCCACATAGACCAGCGCGGAGACGTTCGGATGCACACCGGCCTCCGTGACGATCATCCCGGAAAAGGAATGACCCACTAGCACCGTCGGGCCATCCTGCCGCGCCAGCACCCGCTGGGCCGAAGCCACCGCCTCAGGCAGCGTCGTCAGCGGATTTTGCACGGCCGTGGCGTTGAGCCCCGCCGCCTGCAATCGCGCTATCACTTCGGACCAGCACGAGCCGTCGGCGAACAGCCCGTGCACAAGCACGACGTTGCTCG
>JAQGKA010000194.1 GCA_028290355.1 Tardiphaga sp.
CTGCAACGTCAGACGCTCCTTCTTGGTGTAGGCCGAGGCGTCGCCGGAGTTCAGCACTTCATCGAGGTGGCGCAGGCGCTTGATCGAACCGGAGATGGTCTTCCAGTTGGTCAGCGTGCCGCCGAGCCAGCGCGAATTGACGAAGTACATCGCCGAACGCTTGGCAGCCTCAGCGACGACGTCCTGCGCCTGGCGCTTGGTGCCGACGAACAGGATGCGGCCGCCCTTGGCGACGGTGTCGCTGACAGCCTGCAGCGCGCGATGAAGCAGCGGCACGGTCTGGGCGAGATCGATGATGTGGATGTTGTTGCGCGCACCGAAAATGTAATCCGCCATTTTCGGATTCCAGCGGTGCGACTGGTGGCCAAAGTGGACGCCAGCTTCGAGCAGTTGACGCATAGAAAATTCAGGGATCGCCATAGTTCTAATTCTCCGGTTGGTTCCTCCGGAAGCGTGTGAGCAAACAGGCGTTCGTGCAGGAAATCTGCAGTGCGACCGGAATGCCACCGGACGGCGGTTAAGCCATGCTTCCGTGTGAGATGGCGCGGTATATAGCCGGATTCACGAGATAAGCAAGGCAATCCGGCCACTTCTGAAGGGTCCGGGCGAATTAATCCGCCCTGCCCCAGAGCTCAGATGGTCTGGACGTCAACCACCCCGGAAACCGCCTTGATGGCCCCCGCAATCTGCGGCGAGACCCGGAATCGCCCCGGAAGCTTCATTTCCACCTCGGTTTCGAGGTCCAGCATCATCACCAGCGAGACGTCGCCATCGCCCGCCCCGCCGGTGGGCGGCGCCGGCTTGGGCGCCGGAGCGCCGCGTGGGGTATTCTGGGCCGGCGCGTCCGAACCCTGCAGGCGCTTGACGATCGAATCGAGCGGCTTGGTGTCGCGCAGGAAGATCCGCAGCCCCTTCTGGGTCTTGGCGGCGGCGGCATCGAGCGGCTCGGCATGCAGCACGCGGGCGCGGACGTCCTCGCCCTGCAGTTCGGCACCGAGTTGCAGCAGCACGGCGGCGCCGGGCTCCAACACGTCGCGGTATTGTGCCAGGCCCTCCGAGAACAGCACGGCCTCGAAATGCCCGGTGGGATCCGACAGGCCCATGATGCCCATCTTGTTGCCGGTCTTGGTGCGGCGCTCCATCCGCGACACCACGGTGGCGGCGACGCGGCCGGCGGTGGCGCCGGACTTCACCGCGCGGCAGAACTCCGCCCAGCTCTGCACCCGCAGCCGCTTCAGCACGGTGGCGTAGTCGTCGAGCGGGTGGCCGGACAGGAAGAATCCGATGGCGTCGTATTCGCGACGCAGCTTGTCGGCCGGCAGCCAGTTTTCGATCTGCGGCAGCATGATCGTCGGCGCATCCGCCGCGCCGCCGAACATGTCGTTCTGGCCCATGGTCGTGGCTTCGTGGGCGCGCTGGCACGCGGCGAGAATCGCCTCGGCGCCGCCAAACACCCGTGCACGGTTGGGGTCCAACGTGTCGAAGGCGCCGGCCGCGGTCAGACTCTCGATGACGCGCTTGTTGATCGCGCGCGGACTGGCGCGCGAGGCGAAATCGGCGAGCGAGGTGAACAAGCCCTTCTTACGCTCCTCGACGATCAGGTCGACCGCGGCACCGCCGACGCCCTTCAGGCCGGCCAGCGCGTAAAAGATCGTGTTCTCGGCGACCTCGAAAGTGCTGCCGGAGCGGTTGATGTTCGGCGCCTCGAGCTTGATACCCTGCCGCTGCGCCTCGGCGCGGAATTCCGACAACTTGTCGGTGTTGCTCATGTCCAGTGTCATCGACGCCGCGATGAACTCCACGGGGTAATGCGCCTTCATGTAGGCAGTGTGGTACGACACCAGTGCGTAGGCCGCGGCGTGAGACTTGTTGAAGCCGTAGTCGGCGAATTTTGCGAGCAGGTCGAAGATGGTGTCGGCCTGGCCCTTGGGCACGCCGTTCTTGACTGAGCCGGCGACGAAGATCGCGCGCTGCTTCTCCATTTCGGCGCGGATCTTCTTGCCCATGGCGCGGCGCAGCAGGTCGGCGTCCCCCAGCGAATAGCCGGCCATCACCTGGGCGATCTGCATCACCTGTTCCTGGTAGATGATGACGCCGTAGGTCTCCTTGAGGATCGGCTCCAGCATCGGATGCAGGTATTCCGACTCCTCGTCACCATGCTTTCGCGCGCAATAGGTCGGGATGTTCGCCATCGGGCCCGGCCGATACAGCGCCACCAGCGCGATGATGTCCTCGAACCTGTCCGGCCGCATATCGACCAGCGCACGCCGCATGCCCTGGCTTTCCAGCTGGAACACGCCGACCACTTCGCCCTTGGCCAGCATCGCATAGGTCGCCGCGTCGTCGAGCGGCAGCGTCGTCAGGTCGATGTCTATCTTGCGCTGCTTCAACAGCTTAACGGCGACGTCGAGCACGGTCAGCGTCTTCAAGCCCAAGAAGTCGAACTTCACCAGCCCCGCAGGCTCGACCCATTTCATGTTGAACTGGGTGACCGGCATGTCGGATTTCGGATCGCGATACATCGGCACCAGCTCGGAGAGCGGGCGGTCGCCGATCACGATGCCGGCGGCGTGGGTCGAAGCGTGCCGGGTCAGGCCTTCGAGGCGCAGCGCGATGTCGAAGGCGCGCTTGACGATCGGGTCCTCGTCGCGAAACGCCTGCAGCTTCGGCTCGCTTTCGATCGCCGCCGCCAGCGTCACCGGCGCCGCCGGATTTTGAGGCACCAGTTTTGTCAGCTTATCGACCTGCCCATAGGGCATTTGCAGCACGCGACCGACGTCGCGGAGCACGCCGCGCGCCTGCAGGGTGCCGAAGGTGATGATCTGGGCCACCTGGTCGCGGCCGTAGCGCTGCTGCACATAGGTGATGACCTCGCCGCGGCGCTCCTGGCAGAAATCGATGTCGAAGTCGGGCATCGAGACGCGTTCCGGATTGAGGAAGCGCTCGAACAGCAGGCCGAAGCGGATCGGGTCGAGATCGGTGATGGTCATCACATAGGCAACCATGGAACCCGCGCCCGAACCGCGGCCCGGCCCGACCGGAATGCCCTGCAGCTTGGCCCACTTGATGAAGTCGGCCACGATCAGGAAGTAGCCGGCGTAGTTCATGCGGTTGATGACATTGAGCTCGAAATCGAGCCGCGCGCGGTAGTCTTCCTCGGTCATGCCCTGCGAGACGCCGTGCACCTTGAGACGCTGGGTGAGCCCCTCCTCGGCCTGGCGCTTCAACTCGTCGGCTTCCTCGCTCTCAGCGCCGGCGGCATTGGAGCTGGCACCCACCGTGAAGCGCGGC
>JAQGKA010000204.1 GCA_028290355.1 Tardiphaga sp.
CATTTCTAACTATTTCAGCAATCTCGATCTCGGAATGTCCGTCAAATATGGCCTTTTCGCCAATCTGGCTGCAATCGAGCGCCGCTTTCAGGCGACCATGGACGAGGAGAGATATCAGGGCCAACCCGCCTATTTGCGGTTGGCTTTCTTCGCTCGCAACGGCGTGGCGCAAGTTGATGTCGGCGCGTCCAGCGCGGCAACACCTTCGGCGGCGGGTAACAACCTGGCCGAACCGAACATTCAGATCGATGAAAAGCGCCGCCTGATTGTGGCCAGCGTACCGGTACTTCAGAAGGGCAAGATAAGGGGAACGGTGGAGACCTTAAGCAGCCTCAATCTACTTTCAACACTGGTATCTACCAACGACCTCGGACAGCCGCACGAAGTCCTCCTGGGAGATGACGGCGAGGTGCTGCTCCCGATCGAGCGGGAGCACTCGGCCATTGTCACCCAAGGCCCCGCGCTGGCCGCGCTTCCGTCCGGCCGCATACAGGCTCTGTCAAACCTCAAGGCTCCCAAACTGAAGGGATATCTCGCGCTTCGCTCGCCGGTTGGCGGCACGCGACTTTCCATCCTACGACTGGCGAGCGAGAATGAACTTTACGGCCGCACGCTTTCACCCGCCTCCATTTTTTTTCTTGGCCTCTTCGCTATCGTACTATTTATGCTGGCCATCGGCTTCGAACGAATGCGTCAAAATGCGGCGCGGCTACAAATCAAGTTCGTCGAGTCCAATCGCCATCGAGCGGAGCTGGCCGAAAATAATCTCGCTCTCTCGCAAGAGATCAGGCGTCGCGAAGCCATTGAGACCGACCTGCAGCGGCAGAGCGAGGCGCTGGACAAGTCCAATTCTGAACTGCGCATAGCCGCCGCCGCCTTCAATGGTCAGGAAGGCATGATTGTCACCGATACCAAAGGCGTAATCCTGAGTGCCAACCGCGCCTTCGTTGGCTTGACCGGCTATACGATGGAAGAATTGGTGGGACATACAGCGAGACTGTTCCGGTCCCATCGGCGTGATGCCGAGTTCTACCACAGCATGTGGAATTCCGTTCGAGTTACTGGCGGCTGGCAAGGTGATATGAGTCTGAGGACCAAGAGCGGAGAAAATTGCGCGCGCTGGCTGACCATATCCGCCGTGAAAAACGAGACGGGCGAAGTCACCAATTACATCGGTTCGTATTATGATATTTCTAAACTCAAACACGCTGAGGAAAAGATCCAGGAACTGGCTTTTTTCGACCAGCTTACAGGCCTCCCGAACCGCGTCCTGCTGATCGACCGCGTGCGCCAGGCGCTAAATGCCAATATCCGCAACAAATCCTACGGCGCCCTGCTCTTCATCGATCTCGACAATTTCAAGACGCTGAACGACTCACTGGGTCACCACATGGGCGATATGCTGCTGAAAAACGCGGCTCAGCGCATCTCCCATTGTGTTAGGGCGGATGACACGGTTGCCCGCTTCGGCGGCGATGAATTTGTCGTTCTTCTCGCCAATCTCGGTACACAGAAGGCAAAAGCCGCTGCTTTGCAAGCCGAGGTGATCGGCGAAAAAATTCTCGCCGCCTTCACAGAGGTCTTTCAACTCGATACGTATGAATACCCCTGTACACCGAGCGTCGGCGTGACCTTGTTTTCGCCTGAGGACCGCAATGTTGACGAATTGCTGAAGAGGGCCGATCTCGCGATGTACGATGCAAAAACCGCGGGCCGAAATGGCCTCCGGTTCTTTGACCCGGCCATGCAGACCATGATTACAGCCCGCGCTGCCCTCGAGACCGATCTACGAGAAGATCTTAAGAAGGAAAGGCTTTTACTGCATTACCAGCCGCAGGTAGATCACGAAGGAAAGCTGCTGGGGGCAGAAGCGCTGGCGCGCTGGCCGCATGCGCAGAAAGGGATGATTTCTCCTAGCGAATTCATCCCGGTGGCGGAAAGCACCGGTCTCATCCTTCCGCTCGGCGCCTTGATGCTGAAAATCGCCTGCCGTCAGCTGGCTCGCTGGTCGGCCGATCCAGCAACCGAACGTCTGACCATCGCGATCAATGTCAGCGCCCTGCAGATGCGGCAGAAGAATTTTGTCGAAGAGGTCCGCGCGATCATCGAGCAAACCGGCGCTAATCCCCATCGCCTCAAAATCGAACTCACTGAAAGCACATTGGTCAGCAACGTCGACGATGTGATCACCAAGATGGACAAATTGAAAGCAATTGGCATCGGCTTCAGCCTCGATGATTTCGGAACCGGCTATTCATCGCTCTCATATCTCAAGCGTTTGCCACTTGATCAGCTCAAGATCGATCGCAGCTTCGTCAAGGACGTTCTGGTAGACTCTAACGACGCCGCCATAGCCCAGATGATCATTGCGCTTAGCAAGTGCCTTGGCCTTTCAGTCATCGCCTTAGGCGTCGAAACGGAAGAGCAATATGCCTTCCTGGCGCAACATGGAAAGCTCAACTACCAGGGCTATTTGTTCGGACGTCCCTTGCCGTCGGAGGATTTCGAGAAACTCGCCCGAGCTTTCTCGCCACGTCACCGTTCGAAGCGGGTACACGGATCCGTCAATCGAACGTACGCATAAGCGTCTCTACAAGAGCGTCATCCCCTGGAATTGATGTTGCTTGGCCCTCTGCTCGATTATCTGATCCGCAACCGTGAATGCGTCGTCTCAGCTGATTGCCGGCCTCGGGCTCGGCGCGTCTAAGCGAGGATCGCTCCTGAGGCACCGCCAACGCATTCTTAACTCTCGATTTGCACGGTAAATCAATACTTCTGAGCGATAAGAGGACGTTGCGCGAGGAATAAAATGTTCAGAGGCTTTCAAGACAAGCGAGCGCTGCCCGATGAGGTGACGCGCCAACTCGAAGAAATGCTGTTCGGCGTTCCGTCTTCAACAGCTGTTTATCTGGTTGGTCTGGCGGTAGTCCCGATTGCGTTCTGGTGGCGGTCCCACGACGAGACGATTACGGCAATCGCCGCCGTTTCCGTCGTCTTAAACTTCTTAAGGGTCGCGATCGTAGGCTGGTTCAACAGCCGTTACTCGGATCGCAAGGGCGGCCAACCAGCTCTATATTGGACAGTACTGCTCTGGGTCGGCGGCTTGTATTCGCTGGTGATGGCCGCGCTCGCAGTGCGGGCATTCATTCTAGGCGAACTGCTTTCTATCGCTCTCGCCGTCATAACGGTCGCGGGATACATAACGGGTGTCGTCATACGGGCATCGGCGGTCCCCCGCTTGGCGGTGCCCCATATTCTGCTGGTTTTCGTCCCGATCATTATCGCTTCTGCAAGCGTCCCGGACAAGGCATATCTCTCGGCAGGATTCCTTTTGAGTTTGTTCTGCGTCGGGTGCATCGAGCTCAGCAAGACGGTCCACGAACGCATGAAAGCACAATTGCTGGCGGAGCACTCGGATTTGTCCGGCGCGGCCCGCCCGCCGCAGTCTCTTGTCGGATTTGTCCGGCGCGGCCCGCCCGCCGCATTACAGTTGTCCCTATTGGCGCGAACCGACTATCTCACAGGCCTCCCGAACAGGGCGAGTTTCGATGCTCATGGCACGGCGCAACTTCAGGACGCTCTCGCGGGCCGCCGGTCGGGCTTCGCGCTTGCGCTAATCGATCTGGACGGCTTCAAAAGCGTCAACGACGCGCATGGACATGCGGCGGGTGACGAACTTTTGAAGGAAGTCAGCAATCGTATTCGATCTGTGCTGGATGGCCGTCACTTTGCCGTGAGGCTCGGCGGCGACGAATTCGCAATCGTATTCGATCCAGACTCCAGTCTCGACGATGCGGAGGCCGTCGGCGACGAGATCGTTCGCATTCTGAATCGCCCGTTTAAAGTCGCAGATTCGGTCGTGCAAATTTCGGGCAGCGTAGGTCTCGCAGCCTTCGAGGCCCCGGCCGACAGCTTCACGTCGATCGTAGCAAGGGCAGACCAAGCGCTGTATCGAGCGAAGAATGGCGGACGAAACCAAACCCAGGTGCTCGTCGCATCCATTTTGTCGCCGAGCATCGCTCCAGTAGGGGCGGCCGCCTACGGCACAGTTAGTGTGCAAGCGTAACATTCCTATTCTTCTCGCCAGACGGTCTATTCAGATGGTTATTCGAAAGCATTTTTCGGTGCTTCGGTCTGATCCACCACGGGCTTTTCGCGTATAAGAACAGGTAGCACCCGGAGGTGAAATCCTCCTGAAGTCCAGCCGGCCCTCAATTGCAGAGCACATGGAGCGCTACCGAAAAAGCATCCCCTGGCTGCGTGGGAATACTTGCTGCTTTGACTGCGTAGAACAAGTTCATCGAACTCTCTCTCCGCTATTCGATGGGAAGGGTCTTCACGAAGGCAGCAACTCGCTCCGCGTCATTGCGGGTGGGGCCCCTCGGCAAGCGAAGGGTGATCTGTGCGTCGTGGCGGAGTTGAAAGACGTAAGACACGGCGCCCGTGCCGAATAAGTCGTCGGCCACTTTGACGTTTGCGGCGACAGGGAAGCTGCTCTCTGTAGTGGCCTCGAGATCGTCACTAGCCCCCGACGCGACTGAGGCCACGGTGGGTAATGTTGTCGGGGTATTTCGCGACGAGGGTGAAACCGCGACCAATATGAAACGCAGCAGCTTCGAGTCGATGATCGCGCGCGCGACCGATGGGACTCGAACGGTTGACGCAATTCTAGTGTTCTCGTTCTCGCGCGCTTTCCGCAATCAAGTCGAGCAAGAACTGACGGTGCAGACGCTGAGAAAGCATCGCGTGGAGCTTATTTCCTTCGCTGAGCCGCTGACCAAAGATGACACCGGAGACATGTTTCGTAAGTTCATCGGCATCGTCAACGAATATCAGTCCAAGGAGACGTCGCGGGCAACCAGTCGTACGATGCTGGCCAATGCGAGGTTGGGCTATCTTGATGACACTCAAAAGCCGCAGGGATGGGCGCCAAGCGTCTGCGGATCAGCCTCTGACTGATCTGGCAAGGCAGGTCGCCGATACCGGGGAGCGGCTCTCGCGCCTCTACGGGTCGATTGAAGCCGGCACCATCGACGGCGCTGATCCTGCACTGAAGGACCGCGTCGCTGCGCTCAAATCAGCTCGCGACAGCGCCATGGGCGCGTTGGATTATGCAAAACGGTCCAGCGCGCTTCCGATTGAAATCGATCCAGTGGCAATCGACCGATTTGCCCGTCTGATGCGCGAACAGCTGATCACCGGAGATGTGGCAGGCCGGAAGACCTATCTGAGCGCAGTGGTAGACGTGATTGTCGTGTCCGATAACACCATCCGCATCGTTGGCTCAAATGAGAATATCCGGGCTGCCCTAGGTCCAAATGGCCAACCGACACCCCCTGTTCGTAAATCCGTTCAGGAATGGTGCGCCCGAAGAGATTCGAACTCTTGCCCCTGGATTCGTAGCCAGGCGTTTGATCGCTCTGCCAAAAGCTTATCCAAACAGCGATATGCAGTCGGCGTCGAGAGAACGGCCAATAGATATAAGTGTACTTTGCGCCAGGAGCAGGCGCTAACTCAGGCTGCCGCGGGAATTCCACGCGGGCTGGAAACATGCTCCCCGAGAAGTGTTCCTGTGGCGTCTACTTCGGCGAGCGACACGTCGTAGCTCCAGAGGTCGGCCAGATGCTGAAGCACGCGCTTCGCATCTGCCTCGTTCAGCCGGGCGCCCTTTATCACCGTGTGCCGCAACATCAACCGGCGGTCACCGGCAAGATCGACATCGACCACTTCGATATTGGCATCGATGAACCCGACATCGTACTGCCGTGCCAACTCGCGCCGAACCCGACGATAGCCGCGTTCGTCGTGGATGGCATCGACCCGGATGCCGGCGGTTTCCGCGGGATCATCGTGAAGGTGAAACATGCGCATCTGCCGCATCAGCCGCGGGCTGAGAAACTGACTGATGAAGCTCTCATCGCGGTAGTTTGCCCAAACGTCGCGCAGCACCGCCATCGCATCGCCGGTCCCGGCAATGTCGGGAAACCATTCGCGGTCCTCATCTTCGGGATTGACGACGATGCGCTCGATATCCTGCATCATCGCGAAGCCGAGCGCATAGGGATTGAAGCCCGAAAAACGAGGATCGTCGAAATCCGGCTGGAACACCACGTTGGTGTGCGACTGCAGGAACTCGAGGAAATTTCCATCGGAGATAAGCCCCTGCTCGTGCAGGCGCGTCATGATGCGATAATGCACATAGGTCGCGGTGCCTTCGTTCATCACCTTGACCTGGCCCTGCGGGTAGAAGTACTGCGCGATGTGCCGAACGATCCGCAGCAATTCGCGCTGCCAGGATTGCAGCCGCGGCGCAGACTTTTCCAGGAAATATAACAGGTTCTCCTGCGGTAACCCGAGCAGGGTGCGGCGCCGTTCGTCGCTCAACGTCGAGGCGCTTTTGAGCGGCCCGGTCGGCACAGTGCGCCACAGATCATTGAATGCGCTCTCCTCATGAGAGCGGCGCTGCCCTGCCCGCTTTTCTTCCGCGCGAAGATCAAGCTTCTTCTTGCCGGGATAGCGGTCTACACCATGCGACATAAGGGCGTGCGCGGCGTCCAGCGTCCGTTCCACCGCAAGCCGACCGTGCCGCTCTTCGCACTGCGCGACATAGCCCTTGGCGAAATCGAGATAGTCGAGGATGCCGTCGGCGTCGGTCCACTGCTTGAACAGATAGTTGTTCTTGAAGAAATGATTGTGGCCGAACGCCGCGTGCGCGATGACCAGCGTCTGCATCGTCGCGGTGTTTTCCTCCATCAGATAGGAGATGCAGGGCGAACTGTTGATGACGATCTCGTAGGCCAGGCCCATCAACCCCTTGCGATAAAACGCTTCCTGGTGGGCGAAGTGCTTGCCGAACGACCAGTGCTTGTAATACAGCGGCATGCCGACAGACGAATAGGCGTCGAGCATCTGCTCGGCGGTGATCACCTCGATCTGGTTCGGATAGACATCGAGCCCCAGTTCCGACTTTGCGATCTTCTCGCAGGCATCGTGGATCCGCTGCAGGGTCGCGAAATCCCAATCTGCTCCTTCGTACAGACGCTCAGCTGAATTCGCGGTCATGATGCGGCTCTCTCCTGGTGCCGGCGGCGTTTGAACAGATCGTGGAAGACCGGAAAGATCTCGCTTCGATCGCTGACCTTGCGCATCGAAAGCGGTGCACCTTCGGCCTGCAGGCGCTGGTACAACGTCCATAGCGACGAGCCGGACAATTCGAAACCGGGATGGCCGCCAGCTTCGCCGACCTCGAGATAGGCGAAGAACTGCGTCACCGGCAGGATCTTCTCGATGAGAAGACGGCCAGCAACGTCACCATCGGCATAGGAGTTGTCCCCATCCGACGCCTGCGCCGCGTAGATGTTCCAATCCGCCGGGCGAAAGCGCGATCGCACGATATCGTGCATGGTCGCCAGCGCGCTGGATACCAGCGTGCCACCCGAAGCGGGTCCATGAAAAAAAGTGTCCTCATCGACTTCTTCGGCACGATCGGTATGACGGATGAAAACGATCTCGACGTGGCGGTAGCGCCGCGTCAGGAAGACGTAGAGCAACATGTAAAACCGTTTCGCCAGATCCTTCATGTGCTCGGACATCGAGCCGGACACATCCATCAGACAGAACATCACCGCCTGGGCAACCGGTTTCGGCACCGTCTCGAAGCGGCGGTAGCGAATATCGATCGGATCGATAAACGGAATCCGGCGCGCCTTGGCTTTCAGTGCATCGATCTCAACGAGAAGTTCGCTCCGTCGCGGCTCGTCGCAATCGGCGATCTCGGCCTCAAGCTGCGCGATGGTGTCCGCGCTTGGCCTTCGCAAGGCGACACGCCTTGCCAGAGCCAGCCGCACCGTGCGCGTCACCGAGATGTTGGCGGGAGAGCCGGAGGTCGCGTATCCGGCGCGGTGAAGTCCCTCGCTCTCCGCTTCCGCCAGCTTGCGTTTGGCGAGATCCGGCAATTCGAGGTCGTCGAGAAACAGATCGACGAATTCGTTGCGACTTAAAACGAACCGGAACGCGTCTTCGCCGTCGCCTTCGCCCGGCTCGGACGCTTTCCCGCTGCCCTCGCCCGAGCGCGGCAGTATGTCGCCCTCGACAAACTTCTTGTTGCCGGGAAGCACCATATCCCGTGTTCCGCCCTCGCGGCGGAAGCGCGGCTCGTTCATGCCGTCGAGCGGGATGCTGACTTCCCCGCCCTCCAGCACGTCCTTGATGTCGCGATCCTGCGCGGACTTCTTGACCGCCCCCTGCACCAACGCCTTCGCGCGACGGAGGAAGCGTTGCCGGTTTTCGAGACTCTTGCTGCTCGGATTGAGCCGTCGATCAACGATATGCATGGCTAATGGAGCCCCCGCCTCAGCCGGCCTGTTTCACCCGCATGTACCACTCGACCAGCCGTCGAACCTGGCGCTCGGTGTAGCCGCGCTCCACCATCCGGTCGACGAACTCGCCGTGCTTCTTCTCGGTCTCGCCATCCTTTTTCGACCCGAAAGAAATCACCGGCAGAAGATCCTCGACCTGCGAGAATATCCGCTTCTCAATCACTTCACGGATCTTCTCGTAACTGGTCCATGACGGATTCTTGCCGCCATTCTGGGCGCGCGACCGCAGCGAGAATTTCACGACCTCGTTGCGGAAGTCCTTGGGGTTGGCGATCCCTGCCGGTTTCTCGATCTTGGTCAGTTCCTGATTGAGCAGTTCGCGGTTGAGCAGTTGGCCGGTGTCCGGATCCTTGAAGTCCTGGTCTTCGATCCACGCATCCGCGTAATCGACGTAGCGATCGAACAAATTCTGGCCATAGTCGGAGTAGGATTCCAGATAGGCTTTCTGGATCTCGTGGCCGATGAACTCCGCATAGCGCGGCACCAGTTCGGCCTTGATGAATTCCAGATAGCGCTTCTCGATTTCCTCCGGCACCTGCTCGCGGCGGATAGACTGTTCGAGCGCATACATCAGATGCACCGGATCGGCGCCGATCTCCGCGGTATCGTGGTTGTAGGTCGCCGCCAGGATCTTGAAGGCAAAACGGGTCGAGACGCCGTCCATGCCCTCGTCGACGCCAGCCGCGTCCTTGTATTCCTGGACGCTGCGTGCCTTCGGATCGGATTCCTTCAGACTCTCACCGTCATAGACACGCATCTTGGCGAAGACCGTCGAGTTCTCATGCTTGCGCAAGCGCGACATCACCGAGAAACGGGCGAGCGTTTCCAGAGTCGCCGGCGCACACGGCGCCGACGCGAGTTCGGAACCCTGAATGAGCTTCTCATAGATCTTCTGCTCTTCGGTCACCCGAAGGCAGTATGGCACCTTGATGACGCAGATACGGTCGATGAAGGCTTCGTTGTTCTTGTTGGTCTTGAAGCTCTGCCACTCGGATTCGTTCGAATGCGCGAGAATGACGCCGGTGAAAGGAATGGCTCCGATATTCTCCGTGCCTATATAGTTGCCTTCCTGCGTCGCGGTCAGCAACGGATGCAGCATCTTGATCGGCGCCTTGAACATCTCGACGAATTCGAGGACGCCCTGATTGGCGCGATTCAGTCCACCGGAATAGCTGTAGGCGTCGGGATCGTTCTGGGCGAACGTCTCGAGCTTGCGGATGTCGACCTTGCCGACGAGCGAGGAGATATCCTGATTGTTCTCGTCGCCGGGCTCCGTTTTCGCGATCGCAATCTGTCGCAAACGCGACGGCTGGATCTTGGCAACGCGGAAGCGCGAGATATCGCCACCGTAGGCTTCGAGCCGCTTGTAGCACCACGGACTCATCAGCCCGTTCAACCGCCGACGCGGAATGCCGTACTTCTCTTCGATCATCGGCCCCAGAGATTCCGGATCGAACAGGCTGAGCGGACTCTCGAAGACGGGGCTGAGTTCGTCTTCGGATTTCAGCACATAGATAGGATGAACTTCCATCAGCGACTTCAGCCGTTCGGCAAGAGACGATTTGCCGCCGCCGACGGGGCCGAGCAGGTAGAGGATCTGCTTGCGCTCTTCCAGGCCCTGAGCCGCATGCCGGAAAAAGCTGACGATGCGCTCGATCGTTTCTTCCATGCCGTGAAATCCGGTGAAGGCCGGATACGCGCGTATTGTCCTGTTCAAAAAAATACGGCCAAGGCGAGGATCCTTGGCCGTGTCAATCATCTGAGGCTCGCCGATGGCTGCTAGTAACCTCTCGGCTGCATTGGCGTATCGCATCGGGTCACCTCGACACGATTCGAGATACTCCGCCATCGACATATCGGTTTCGCTTCGGGCCTCGAAGGACCTCGCAAACGCATTGAACAGGGAATCGTTGTACATGATCCGCTCCTCATATGGTCGGCTGGCCTGCTGTTCCGCGATCCTTCCTGCCTTGTGTCGGTGCGCCCCCGCACCCCGATCGCGAATCAGCATCAGCTCATACCCGATTGGACGCCCCGCACACTTCTCTGCGCAATGCACATCGCGAGCAGGGCGTGAAACATAAGTGGGCAACTGCCGAAGGCTTGTGCGATTGGAACCGCCGGTTCCAGCGAATCGAGGGAATTCCAGAACCTGTAACTCGGCCGCAACATTCCATGGACAAGCCTGGTTTCGTGCCGATGACGGTCTCACCCCTCAGATCTGGGGGCCGGCGGTCGCCCGCCTGGCATTGGCGGGGGCGATGGAGCCGCAGATCGCAGCCGCGTTTCACCACCACTTATTCAAACAGTGTAAGTGTTTGATTTTGCTGGTGGGCGCACCATGGCTCGAACCTGGGACGCGATGATTAAGAGTCATCAGTTTCTTCAATTGAGATAAGTACTTAGCGTCAAAGGGATGCCCGATGGTGCCCTTGAAAACCCTTACGTTCTCGACGCGGATCAAAGGAAAAAGGGCCGATTCTCGACGTCTTTAGCCATCTGTGCTGTCGCCGGCTTTTCTGGCCGCTTCCGCTGTCGCAGCGACCAGCGCGGCTAGATCGGCTCGGGATAAGAGCCTCGCCTTCGGACTTGCGAAAGCATCAAAAAGGCCGGCGTGAGCCATCCAAGAATTGGCGTTCTGGCGCGTTTTATATTCGCGAATCCACGCGATGAGCGCCAGGTGAGACGCCTCGTTACCCCCTCGCCTATCTCGACAATGCGTCCGAGATACATCACCGCGACGCGGTCGCTGATATATTCCACGACCGAGAGATCGTGGCAGAGGGCGGCCATTTCATTTTTATCTTAAATATCAATCGGATGTTTGGTTGCGGGGATAGGATTTGAACCTATGACCTTCAGGTTATGAGCCTGGCTGACGAACTAGCGTGAGTTGGGCACTGAGGCAGACAGCCGAGAGGGCCATTCGAGGGTTGCGATTTGTCCAGATTGATACTATGTCTACATCTGGACATAGGAGCCCCCCCGTGAACAAGCGAGAGCCTAGGCCAGTTGAGGCAGAAAAGGGACCGCAACGGCTTGAAAATTCACGATTTGCGCCGGCCAACCGAAAGCGGCTCAGCCCTCCTGCTTTGCGGACCTTCCTGGCGATCGCGGATCTATGGAGATTGACGGAAGAGCAGCGTCTCTTGGTCCTCGGGTATCCTTCTCGATCCACATATCACAACTGGTGCAAGCTGGCGCGCGAGCATGGTGCTTTCACCCTCGATGTGGACGTTCTTGCGCGTATCTCCGCGGTGCTTGGTATCCATCAAGCGCTTGGAATTCTCTTTCCGACCGAACGGCTCGGCGCTGAATGGCTGCGGACCGCTCACAACGCCGTGGTCTTCGGCGGCCGACCTCCGCTCGACCTCGTCACCAGCGGCTCCCAAGATGGCTTGCTCTCGGTCCGCCGTTTCCTCGACGGCGCGCGTGGCGGTCTCTACATGCAGCCAAACACGATTGATGAGGCGTTCACACCTTACAGCGACACGGAAATCGTCTTCCGGTGACGGACACTTTCGCACCCGCGCCGCAGCCTACCCATCGCCTGATCCCCTCGCAATTTCCGCCCATTGGACTGTTCGATACGGTTGCGACGACAGCAGATCTTTCGGCGGTGATGGAACTCGTCGGTTGGACGAATGATCGGCTCGTGGCGGAGCGGATCAATCGGGTGCCGCGAAGCGAATGGGTACATGGCGTCCCCAACACTAGCATCGTGATGGCTGCCTTTCTCCATGTCGCTCCCGGCGGAATGAGATTCAACGGACCGGAGCTCGGCGCCTGGTACGCCGCTGACGATATTCGAACCGCGGCAGCCGAGGTCGGTCATCACCTGCGACGCGAAACGGTTGCTCGCGGCGTAGCCACGATGAGCCGCACGTACAGGGCGTATACCGCAACGCTGCTTGGGGACTATCTCGACATCAGAGGACAACAGGAAATGCGCTCCGATGTGTATGCGAGCGAACGGTATGACGCGTCGCAAAAGCTTGGTGAGGACGTTCGCTCGTCGGGGGGATCGGGACTAATCTATAACAGCCTCCGACGTCAGACTGGTGTCAACGTTGTCGCGCACCGGCCGCGCAACATCACCGATATCGCGCAGACAGATCACTATGAAATTACAGTCCTGGCAACATCGCGCACGATCGACGTCCGCAAACTGTCGAAATAAGGAGCTTCGTCTACTGCATTTGACGCAAGCGTATCGCCAGAAGCGCATCATCCGTGCGGCCGAGCTTCGCGACGAACTGCACCGCAATCTGATGGTTCCAAAAATAAAGGCCGCGCTGGAAACATCGAAAACGATGCCGACAGCCTTCACGCTGCCGCCTGCGGATCTCGGCTCGGTATTTTGCGGTCATGCCGCATAGAGAACACACCGCGAACGCCTGTCAAATGTCGCGTGCGGTGCGACAAGCTTTTGTCGCATGGTGTCGCACGGGGCGATTTGTTCTCGTTTTAGCTCGGGAAGGTTTTCTTAAAACCCCTTGTGCGGCAGCACTTTAAGGGTGGTGGGCGCACCAGGGCTCGAACCTGGGACCCGATGATTAAGAGTCATCTGCTCTACCAACTGAGCTATGCGCCCGGATCCAATCCGGATACCCCCGTAAGGGACGGCGTCGTTTAGCAAAGCGATCTGGCGATGTCCAGCGAGCGACGACATAATATCCCCGGCCATCTCCGCGTCCCGCAAAATGCGAAAAAGCCGCTGAAATTCAGCGGCTTCGTCGCGTTCACGAGGCTTTGGGTGGGGACCGGTTACAGCCGGTCCGGCCCGGGGCCACGATCCCGTCCGAATCCCCTGTCCTGGCCGCCGCGGTCATGGTCGCGATCGCCATCCCGGTCGAAACCCCGCTCGCCGCCGCGGCGGCGCCAGCCGTCGCCCTCGCCGCCACCGACCCGGCCCTCCATATGGGTCAGGATCGCCAGCCGGCGCTTCTGGCCGTCGTCGAGGGTCTTGTACAGCGGATCGGCGGCATCGGCGATGCGCTTCAGCGCAGCCGCCGTGGTGGCCATGGCGTCGGCGCGCTGCTGCAGCCGGGCAACCGGGTTATCCGGCGTCTGCGGACCCTTGGCGTCGTCCTGACGCTCATTCATGCGGGCATTGGCGCGGTCGATCCGCAGCTTGGCGAAGTCGCGCACCGCGGCTTCCACCGGCGGCCACAACTTGTCCTGGTCCGGCGTCAGCTTCAGCCCGGCCCTCACCGCGGCGATCCGCGCGTCGGCAAAGGCAGCGCGGTCTTCCGGATTCATCCTGGCGTGGTGATGCGACCACGGGCGATGCTGGGCAAAGACCGCGGTCGAACCGGCGAGGACGAGCACCGCGACGCTGGCGAGCAAAATCTTCTTCATGGCAACCTCCATTGGAACGTTGCCTGAAGATGAGCGCCCCCGCCTGCCCTTTCAACTTAAGCTTTGGACAGGCTATTGCGGAAGTTATCGCCGCCTCATTTTCACCGCACCATCCCCAGCATGCGCGGCAGCCACAGCGAGATTTCCGGCACGTAGGTGATCAATCCGAGGAACACCAGCATCGCCAGCAACCACGGCAGCACCGCCACGGTGATCTCGCTGATCCCCATCTTGGCGATGCCGCTGGCGATGTAGAGGTTGAGGCCCACCGGCGGATGGCAGAGACCGACCTCGGTGTTGACGATCATCAGGATGCCCAAATGCACCGGATCGATCCCGATCTTGGTGGCGAGCGGAAACAGGATCGGCGCCATGATCAGCAGGATCGACGAAGGATCCATCACATTGCCGGCCAGCAGCAGTAGGATGTTGACCACCAGCAGGAACATCCACGGCGAGAAGTTCTTGTCGATGATCCACGCCGCCATCTCCTGCGGAATCTGCTCGTGGGTCATCAGGAACGAGAACAGCACCGCATTGGTGATGATGTAGAGCAGCATCGAGCTCATGCTCGCCGCCTGCAGCAACACTTTGGGCACGTCGCGCAGCCGCAATTCCTTGTAGACGAACACGGTGATGACGAAGGCATAGACTGCGGCGACCGCCGCCGCCTCGGTCGGCGTGAAGATGCCACCGTAAATGCCGCCGAGCACGATCAGGATCAGCAGCAGGCCCCACAGGCTCTCGCGAAACGCGTTCCACTTCTGCAGGAAGGTCGCGCGCGGCATCTTCGGATAGCCGTTGCGCCAGGCGATGAACCAGGTCACCGCCGCCAGCATCGACGCCAGAAGCAAGCCCGGAACGATGCCCGCCATGAACAGCGCACCGATCGAGGTATTGGTGGAGACGCCGTACAGCACCAGGATGATCGACGGCGGCACCAGAATGCCGAGCGCGCCGGAGGTCGAGATCACGCCGACGCCGAAGCGCTTAGGATAGCCGTGCTCGACCATGGCCGGCATCATGATCGAGCCGATTGCCACCACCGTCGCCACGCTCGATCCTGAGATCGCCGCGAACATCGCGCAGGCCGCGACGCCGGCAAGGCCGAGCCCGCCGGGATAATGTCCAACCAGCGAGGTCGTGAAATCGATCATCCGCCGCGCGACACCGCCGCGGGTCAGGAAGGTGCCGGCGAGGATGAAGAACGGGATCGCCATGATGCCGAAATTGTCGAGACCGGAAAACAGTTTCAGCCCGACGCTTTCGATCGGCACCTGGGTCATGGTGAACAGGAAGGTCAGCACGGTCAGGCCGAGCGAAATCGAGATCGGCATGCCGGTCAGCATCAACGCAAACAGCAGCCCGAAGATCAGTGCGGCGCTCATTACGCTTCTCCCAGCGCGATTGGCGCCTTCGGGCTGACTTCGATGCCGTCGATATTGGTGGCGTCATGATGCGGCAGGTCGTCGGTCTTCCAGTAGGTCCACGTCACCTGCAAAAACCGGAAGCTCATCAGATAGGAGCCGAGCGGAATGCAGGAATAGACGATCCAGCTCGGCAGCTCCAAATCCGGCGAGACCTGGTCGGTGGCCATCAGCTCGCAGACGAACTTCGCCCCCATCGAACCGACGATGAAGGTGAACAGCGCGCCGCCGAGCAGGCCGAACAGCACCACGCGCTTGCGCCAGCGCGGGTTGAGCCGGATGATCAGCACATCGACGCCGACATGGATGCCGGTGCGTACGCCGTAGGCCGCGCCGAACTTCGCCATCCAGATGAACATGTAGATGCACAGTTCCTGCGCCCAGGAAATGTGGATGCCGATCAGATAGGGATACAGCAACGGGACGCCGGTGCCGAAGCGATGCACGACCGAGATGAAAATCAAAATCGTCGCGGCCCCCATCAGCGAGGTGATGATGATTTCCTCGAGCCGATCAAGGATGCGCAGAAACATTAGTCCCCCAGATAGTCACTGTCATTCCGGGGCGGGAGCAGCGGCAGCTGCGAGCGAACCCGGAGTCCCGAGATAATTGAACATGTCGGGATTCCGGGTCTGCACTCCAGTCGGCTTCGCCGCCTGAAGTGCATCCCGGAATGACGGCAGATGGTCGTCGATCAGAGCTCAGTGGCTGACGCCGCCGGTTTCCTTGATGAACTCCTCGATCAGCGGCTTGCCGACACGCGTCGCGACATCGGCGTAGACCGGCTCCATCGCCTTGCGCATCGCCGCATCCTGCTCCGGCGTCAGCGTGATGATCTCCGTCTTGCCAGCCTTCTTGATCTCCTCCAGCGCGCCCTCGTTTTCTTTCGCGGACTGACCGTTGCCGTAAGCGGTCGCTTCCTTCATGGCCTTGTCGAGCTGCGCGCGAATGTCGGCCGGCAGGCCGTCCCAGAATTTCTTGTTCACGACCACCACGTAACCGATGTAGCCGTGGTTCGTCATCGTCACGTACTTCTGCACCTCATGCATCTTCTGGGAGTAGATGTTCGAGGTGGTGTTTTCCTGGCCGTCGACCACGCCGGTCTGCAGCGCCTGATAGACCTCGCCGAACGCCATCACCTGCGGGATCGCGCCGAGCGAGCGGAACTGGGCCTCCAGCACCTTCGAGGACTGGATGCGGAACTTGACGCCCTTGTAATCCGCGGGCGTGATCAGTTTCTTGTTCGCGGTCATTTCCTTGAAACCGTTGTCCCAGTAAGCGAGACCGGTCATGCCTTTCGGCTCCAGCAGCTTCAAGAGCTTGGCGCCGAGCGGGCCATCCGTCACCTTGCGCAAGGTGGCGAGGTCCGGGAGGATGTAAGGCAGATCGAACACTTCGAATTCGCGGATCCCGATCGGCCCGAACTTCGAGTTCGACGGCGCCAGCATCTGCACCGCGCCGAGCTGCAGCGCCTCCAGCTCTTCCTTATCCTTGTAGAGCGTCGAATTGGCGTAGACTTCGACCTTCACCTTGCCCCCGGTGTATTTCTCCGCAAGTTCCTTGAATTTGTCAGCGGCAGCGCCTTTCGGCGTGTTGGATGCGACGACGTGGCTGAACTTGATGACGATCGGCGACTGGGCCGATGCCGGACCGATCAGAGCCATGATCGCGACCGATGCCGCTGCCAGGATCAACTTGCGCATGCTTTTCTCCCCGCGTGTTTTTATGGAGCTCGTTGAACGGCCCCATGCTTGTATGCCAGCCGCAGCAATACAGAGAAGCGGGTGCAAATACCATTGCCCGTTCGCAGGGGTCCCGCAAAAGCTATGCTGCGACGCAAAACGCGGCGCCGGAGCGCCGCGTTTTGTAGTCAATGCAGATTTATTGGGCGATCAGCTCGCCGCCGCCACGGTCGGCCTGTCGCGCTGGTGCTTCATGACGATCTTGTTGAGCGCGCCAAGATAGGCCTTGGCCGAAGCCACCAGCGTGTCGGGGTCGGCGGCACGCGCGGTCATCGAGCGGCCCTCATGGGCCAGCCGCACCGACACTTCCGCCTGCGCGTCGGTGCCCTGGGTCACGGCATGGACCTGATACAGCTCCAGCTTGGCCTCGTGCGGCACCAGCGCCTTGATGCAGTTGAACACCGCATCCACCGGACCGTTGCCCTCGGCCTCCTCCAGCTTCATGACGCCGTCGATGTCCAGCTTCATGGTGGCGCGCTGCGGGCCGTGGGTGCCGGCGATGACCGTCAGCGATGCCAGCTTGATGCGGTCATGGGCAGCGGTCATTTCCTGATCGACCAGCGCTTCCAGATCCTCGTCGTAGATGTCCTTCTTGCGGTCGGCCAGCGCCTTGAAGCGCACGAAGGCATCTTCCAGCTGGTTGGCGCCGAGCTTGTGGCCCATCTCTTCCAGTTTGTGGATGAAGGCGTGGCGGCCGGAATGCTTGCCCATCACTAAAGAGGTCTGCTTCACGCCGACGGTTTCCGGCAACATGATCTCGTAGGTCTGGGCGTTCTTCAGCATGCCGTCCTGATGGATGCCGCTCTCATGGGCGAAGGCGTTGCGGCCGACGATCGCCTTGTTGTACTGCACCGGGAACGAGGTCGCCGCCGAGACC
>JAQGKA010000210.1 GCA_028290355.1 Tardiphaga sp.
ATATTGATCGTCAGGCGCCACACGCGCCATCGCCACCGCGCGCTCGGCGAGAACGGCGACATTGTCGCCGGAGACATCGTTGGTCGAGATCACCGCCTGGCGGCGACCGACGAACACCCGCAGCCCGACATCGTCGCCTTCGGAGCGCTCGGAGGCTTCGACCTTGCCGTCGCGGACCTCGACGCCGTGCGACACGCCGCGCACCGCGACCGCGTCCGCGGCATCGGCTCCGGCGCGCCTGGCGGCCTCGACCAGGCGATGCGCCAGCGTGGAGAGCGCGGACTGGTCGAGCAGATCTGAATTGGCGGATTTCGACGACGATGGCGATAACGCGTTTGGTGAAGAGATCACGAACAAAATCCCAACGTTTTGAGGAGGTGCCTGAAGCGGCCTGAAGGCAAACTGTCGTATCCAGAGATGTGCCTATTTTACGCGGACTTCAAGCATTCGATGCGTTGAAAGCCAAAGATTTTCAGCTGTAACGCAAGGTCTCGTCAATCATGTCCGCCAAGCTTCCGTCAATCATGCGGGCGGATCAGATTCGATTAACCAGCCTTTTTAAGCTCATTCCGGTCCGGCTCTGGCAAAGTCTCCCCATCGACCGGGAACATAATTCCGGCGGGGAGATAAAAATCTTGAGGCATCAAACAGCAACAGGCGGGAGCATTTCCGCAGGGTCGAGCAGCGCTTTGCGGCTCGACCCCCACTCGCTACCGGTCCGCTTCGATGCGCACGATCAACGTGCGGATGGCAGCGTCCGGCATATCGAACTGCATCGCGAACGCGTCGTCCTGCACCGTGCCGTCAGCGGCATGCGGATGGCGATCAACGTTCGCGTCAGTGATTTTCTCGGCGTCGGTCTGCGCGGCCTCGACGACGGAAAAATGCTGGTGCTCGCGCATCGCGATCCCTCGTTGTCGATTCCGTTGCTGGTTAGTTCGGATCGCGAGGAGATCGACATGGCGTGGCAGATGTGGAGTGAGATTTTTGCACTCCCGCAATTGCCGGAAGAGAAAACCCGCGAACCCGCGCAGCGTCGCCGTCGCCACAACGCGATCCGCGAGCGTCGCCCGAAATTTCTGGTACGACGGCAGTTCGGCGACCTGCTCAACGCCGCCGGCGTGTATCAGGGCGAGCGCGAGATTATAGCAAGGGATTGAAGTATCTTTCGTAGGGCGGGCAAAGCGAAACGTGCCCACCATCATGCACACGGCGACAACTGGTGGCACGGCGCGAAGTGCGCCTGCCCACCCTACAGCTACAGCCCTGCTACGGTGTATTTCCGAGGCGCGCGATCATCGCATCCGAACGCGCCTTGAGGTTTGGCGCGACCTTTTCGCCGTTGCTGACGCGCGTCTTGACAATGGAGGCCAGCCGGAACGCCTCGGCATCGCGACCTTCGCTGAGTTCCGCATCTGCCAGTGCGATGACGAAAACCAGATTGTCAGGCTGCAGGCCGTAGGCTTTTCGAAACGGGCCGACGGCGTCGTGCGGACGCCCATTCTTGCGTAAATCCTCGCCGTAATCGAATTGCAGGAACGCACTTCGCGGCACGGTCGCCACGCCGGTGAAAAGCGTCTCGCTCGCTTCCTTGGATCGGCCCACGCTGCTGTAGATATTGGCCAGGACGCGATACGCCGCCACATTGGACCGGTCCAGACGCAGGGCCTCCTTGAAAGCCTCTATCGACTCGTCATTCTGGTTGAGCGCCCGAAGCGCAAATCCAAGCGTGGTGAAGCTGTTGACGGAGCCCGGCGCGCGCTCCACGCCCGTTCTGGCAGCAGCCAGGGCTTCGTCAAATCGCCGGCCGGCCAGCAGGGCAAGCGTCCTCGAGTACTCCGGCCCGACGAACGCCGGGTCCATCGCTCTTGCCCGATCCGACGCCGCCAGCGCTTCAGCGGCCTGGCCACGGGATGCCAGAATGAACGATTTCAGATTGAGCGCGTATTTTTCCGCGTCGGGATAGCCTCCCGCAAGCGCGATCGCCGTCAGCCGCATCGCATTTTCCTCGTCGCGATACTCGCGCCAGTAAATCCCCGCCGCTATTTCGGGATCGATGTGTTCCAGAAGGTTCAGGGCAGCCCTTCTGAACAGGCCGTCGGGGCCCTGCGATGTTTCGACGTCGATCAGGGTCTCGCGGCCGGGAGTCTGGCGCAGACGCAACCGCGTCAGGTCACGACCGTCCTCCCTGCGGGTGGTGATTTCACCTGAGATTTGAATCAGGGTCTTTCCCAGCACGCGCTGGATCAACGACTGAACCGACTTCAGATCGAGATTGCCGGTTGGCGTTTCGATCGAGGACAAGGCCTCCAGCAGGTGCGCATCGCCAATTTGCGTTTTCGGCTTGGCCGCGGTCGAACTCTTGTTCAGGATCGAAATCTCATCCAGCAATTGCTGGGTCGCCGCTTCGGAAGAATAGCCCATCACCTCGAACGACTGCGGCACGCGGAGATATGACATCACGACCCCGGTGTCGCGGATCGCGTTCGAGACGACGACTGTCGCAAGCACCGCAGGAACGACGGTGATGAAAACCACCGCGATGGCCTTAACGACCATGACCAGCTCGCCGAACGTGCGCCTTTCGAGCTGGGATTTCAGGAAATGTTTTTTTGGAGCGGCGACGCGCTGCCGCGCCGTTTTCGATGTCGCGGCTTTTGCTGACCGGACGGGCGCCACAACGGTGATCAGCGTATCGACGGAAGCAATTGAGCCGCGACCTTTCGATGGCCTTCCACTGTCAAATGAGTGCCATCCGACTGCTTCAAGCCAGCCCTCAGCGCCCCCCACACAAAATTGTCGGCGTGAACGATCCTGATTCCGCGCGCGCGCAATTGCTGTTCTATATTGGCCATGTTCGCCTGACGCACGGCGGGATCAAAATTCCCCCGGCGAAAATCGTTGGTGCCAAATTGCAGGATCACGATCTTTGTGCCCTCGGGCACTTCACTCGATAGTCGAGCCAGCATTCCGGTCGTTGTATCACCCGATATGCCAGCGTTCGCGACGCGCATTCTGGAGCCCTTGGCCTCCAACATGGCCTGGAGCTGCGCTGGATAAGACTCAGACGAACTCACCCCGCGACCTTGAGTGTTACTTCCTCCGATGGCGACGACTTGCGCTGATGCGGAACAGATCAAAGCAAAAAAGAAAAATGTCGCGATGTGCAATGCGCACACGGCTTTCAAAAATTTCATGCCGGATCCCCCAAAATTAAATACGAAAACAAATGGGAAGGATAGCTGCAATTTAAAAGCAATTTAAAAAGCGTAGCCGCATTTTAGAGAGGGCGCAACTCTTAAGCCTGGCGGGTGCGGAGAGTTGCAAATGGCATAAAGCGACCGCGACATAGGGCATGCTCAATGTCCGCTCAGGTCATTTGCGTCGATCGCGGCACGGATCCTGTGCGGCCAGCGGGACAATTAAGGACATTTTTCTTCGCAGTTAATCTCGCCACACCCGATCCGAACCCACCAACTTCGCGGTTATAAATCCGCGCCCTAATTAAGTCGCTCTCAACACCGCATCGACCAGCAGCCCAGTCCGGCGTCGCTGTTGGATTTGAACGCGCGCAGGCACAGTGCGGGATCGCTCCTCTCAAGCCGGACGATCCGCTCAGAACCAATAGCGCCAAGCATATATCACAGTCATCGAGATCCCGATCATCACGACAACAGAGCGAACAATCGGTGGCGACAAGAGGGTCGCCAGACGACCGCCCAACACCCCGCCGCAGACTGCGCCGGCAAGCATCGTGAGCGTCTCGGGCCAGTGGATGACACCCTGAACAGCAAAGATCGCAGCAGTGGCAAGGCTCGCGGCGCTGGCGAGCAGATTCTTCAGCGCGTTGATGGCGCGGGCTCCCTCGCCTCCGGTCATCGTGAGCACAGCAAGCAACACGACCCCGAGACCTGCGCCGAAGTATCCGCCATAGACAGACGTCGGCAACAGCAACGCAGTTCGTATCCACTGACCTTGCGCGGAGACTCGATGCGAAAATTCCGCATGAACAGAGCGACCGGTCGCAAAGATCAGTGTCGCCAGCCCGATCAAGGCCGGCACAAGCATCGTGAAGAACCGTTCCGGAGTGACAAGAAGCAGCACGGCACCAAGTGCGCCGCCTGTAATCGCAACCGCAACAACCGCCACAAGGCGCCCATCGAACGCCGGCAGCTGCGATCGGTCCGCGAGCCCAGCGACAAGATGGCCTGGAAGAACCGCAACTGCATTGGATGCATTCGCCACGACAGGGGGCAAACCCGCGGCCAACATTACAGGGAACGTGAGAAGGGTTGCGCCACCCGCAATGGCATTGACGATCCCGCCCACGACGCCGGCGCCAAACAACATCGCTGCAATCCCAAAGTCCATACCGTCCTCCAGACAGGACGCGTTTCTAGATCTCGGGACCGCGCATTGTCTGGAATGAAAGTGACCGGAGCATCAATCATGAAGCGAGCGGCGATAGGAATCAGGCGTCGCGCCGAAAGAGCGTCTGAAGTTCCGGCCCAGATGGCTCTGGTCGGAAAAACCGGCATCTGCCGCAGCCTCGGCAGCCCGGACGCCGCGTGCCAGCAGGCTCCGCGCGCGATTCAGCCGATGGGTCAAACGATAGGCGTGCGGCGTCATCCCAACCGCGCGCCGGAATCGACGAGTGAAACCTTCCCGCGTCATGCCATGTCGTTCTGCCACGCGATTGATCGCGAGCTCGCAGCGCATCAGCGATCGAATAAGATAGTCGGCATCCCGTTCAGTCTCGGTCTGCTGCGGTCGCATCAGCACGTCCATCGTCCAGTTGGTAAGCATTGATTGATCGACGGCACTGTTCAAATGCAGCCATGCAGGCGTTGGAACGACAGCCGGTTGGCGCTGAGCAAAGCCTTCAGAACATGCAAGATAGAGATTCAGGCTGAGTGCGTCCTTGGCTTCAACGCCCAGGGGCTCATGCGGCATCCCTGCGGGGATGATCAGAGTTTCGCCGGCGTTCACAGCGACAATTCCATGCTGCATCAAAAATTCGCGCCGGCCGGCCAGCACAACGGTCATCTGCATTTCATCGTGGAAATGTGCCGCCAATGAAGGACAGCTTCCCCCAGCCCAGATCGCTTGCTCGATCCGGCTGTCATCGGCGCGCAGCGAGTAAGACCAGCCGGCAGGCAAGAGTTGAGATCCAGGCAGACCATTCATCATGGCTGATCATCGCGAAGTCGTCTGACTTCTGCAAGCAGCGTCGCCCGCGGCCACAATTAGGACGTCCGGCCAATTCCCAGTCTGAAGCAAGGTTTTAGTTCGCCGCCCGAATAACCGCATCGACCAGCAGTCCCGCAAACAGCAGCAACCCGGCGTCGCGGTTGGATTTGAACACGCGGAGGCACAGTGCGGGATCGTTGATATCGACGCGAACGATTTGCCACACGAGATGCGCGGCAAATACCGAAAGGCCGAGCCATGCCGCCTCATGCACGCCGGCGAGCGCCAAGGCGACGCCAATCAGCACCACGGCCAGTCCATAGAATGCGATCAGCGCCGGCCGGGTGCGGGTACCGAACAACAGCGCAGTCGACTTGATGCCGATCAGCGCGTCGTCTTCCGTATCCTGATGCGCGTAAATCGTATCGTAGCCGATCACCCAGGAGATCGCGCCCGCATAGAGAAAGAGCGCCGTGGTATCGATACGGCCGAATACGACCGCGAATCCCATCAGCGCGCCCCATGAGAAAGCGAGGCCGAGCACGATCTGCGGCCAATAGGTGATGCGCTTCATGAAGGGATAGGCGGCGACGATGACCAGCGAAGCGATGCCGGTGGCGATCGCGAAGCCGTTGAACTGAATGAGGATCGTGAGGCCGATCAGCGCCTGCAGCACCAGGAACGCCGCGGCCTGCTTGACGCTCACCTGCCCGGCCGGAATCGGCCGTGACCGGGTCCGCTCCACCTTGGCGTCGAGATCCCGGTCGGTGATGTCGTTCCAGGTGCAGCCGGCGCCGCGCATCACGAAGGCGCCGACGAAAAACAGCACCAGCATCATTGGAAGCGGATGCAGATCATGGGCGACACCGGCGGCCAGCGCCGCCGACCACCAGCACGGCATCAGCAGCAGCCACGATCCGATCGGGCGATCGAACCGGGAGAGTCGTAGATAGGGCCGCGACCACAACGGCGCAGAGCGATCGACCCAGTTGCCGGTCGCATCCGCAACGCGGGCTGCCGCGTCGCTCATCGGACGGTCATCATCGCGCGAGCACGTTGCCGTTCAGCGTATCGAAGGTGGTGCCGCCGTTCTTCTTGGCGGCGGTCGCCTCCGGCAGCGCGGCCGACGAACCCAGCACGTCGCTCAGGCGCGGCGCGACGGGGCCGCGCTGTTGCTGCTGGCTGGCAACGCCGCAGACCTTCTGCCGCATGCCTTCGGTATTCTTGTGGCCGGTCTTCATCTGGTCGGACACTGAGCCCGGAATGCCGCATTTCTGCGCGTTGGCCTCGATGTACTTGATCATCTTCACCTCGCTCTGGGAGAAGGCGGAGATCAGCTTGCAGGCCTCTTCCGGCGGGGCGTGGCGCTCGCTGGCGGTCTTGATCGCCGCACCGCGTTTTTCGGCTTCCTGCCGCAGCGGCAAAAATCCCTTCATGCAGTCGTCACCGCCGGGCGGGCCAGCCTGCTGTTGCTGCGGCGGGGAGAAGCCGCCACCGACCGGCGGCGCGCCATTCGACGGGAAGGCGCTGGGCGCCCCGACCACGGCAGCAGGGGCGCCGTTGACCGGCGGGAATGGCGACGCATTGGCGGGCGCGGCAGCGCCCGGCAATGGCGCGGGAAACGCGCCCTGGGCATGAACCTCGATCGCCTGCATGGCGAACACCGCCATGGTCAGCGGCACAATCAAACGACGGATGATCACGTGTATTCCTCCGGCAAGCTCATTGCCCCGGGCTCTTCCAGGATAAGCCAATCCCGATTCAGGGCTTTTTACGATTCCTGCCAGCCCTTAACAACCCGTGGAATTTGGCGACAGCACGGCGCAAACCGCGTTTGAACGCTGATAAATCGTCGCAGTTGGGGTAAAGCACGCCACCTGAACGGAACATGACTCATGCCGCAAGCCGATTTTCGCAGTCCCCGCCTGTTCGTCGATGCCCCCCTGGCGGCCGACGCCAGCCTCGCGCTGGACCGCAACCAGAGCAATTATCTCGGCAATGTGCTGCGGCTCGGCGCCGGCGCGTCGGTGCTGGTGTTCAACGGCAAGGATGGCGAATGGCAGGCGGCGATCGCCGGCGGCAAGCGGCCGGACCGGCTGACGCTGCTGGCCCGGACCCGGCCGCAGGATCGCCTGCCCGACGTGAGTTACGTGTTTGCACCGTTGAAACACGCCCGATTGGACTACATGGTGCAAAAGGCCATCGAGATGGGGGCCGCTGCATTGCAGCCGGTCATGACGCGGTTCACGCAAGCGAGCCGGGTCAATACCGAGCGGATGCGCGCCAATGTGGTGGAAGCCGCCGAGCAATGCGGCATCCTCAGCGTCGCCGGCGTCGCGGAGCCGCTGGCGCTGGACAAATATCTGGCCCAGCGCGACGGAAAGCGGCTGCTGATCTTCTGCGATGAGGCCGCGGAGGTCGCCGATCCCATCGCCGCTTTGGCCGGTGCCCGGGAGGCAGCTTCCGGCGGAATGGATGTGCTGATCGGCCCCGAGGGCGGCTTTGCCGAGGAAGAACGCGCTCTGTTGCTGCGGCAGCCGAGCATCCTGCGGCTGGCGCTGGGACCGCGCATCATGCGGGCCGATACGGCCGCGGTGGCAGCGCTGGCGCTGGTGCAGACCGCTCTGGGCGACTGGAACGGTAACCAAATAAGCAAATAGACGCCGCGCCTGACCTGACATTAAGCGATTGGGCCGATGGTGGTCGAATCGCCCGGGCGGCCATGCTAAGGGGCTGCGCCGACTGAAACTTTATCCTCTGCTGGAATGCTGGACTTCGAGATGACCAAGACCGCCGCCCCTCGTGCGACCGGATCCGCCGCATGGGCGGACGCACTGC
>JAQGKA010000226.1 GCA_028290355.1 Tardiphaga sp.
GCGATGAAGATGCAGAACGTGCTGCGCGCCGAACGCGACGGCGTGGTGAAGAAAATCCACGCCACGGCCGGCGCGACGCTGGCGGTGGACGCGCTGATCCTCGAATTCGCCTGATGACCTTCCGCACACGCCGCGAATCCCTTCGCGCGATCCTGTCGGGATCGCAATGCCTGCGGCCGGGTTCGGTCTATGACGCGATCTCGGTGCGCATCGCCGAGGATGTCGGCTTCGAGGCCGGCATGTTCGGCGGCTCGGCGGCCTCGCTCGCGGTGCTCGGCGATCCCGACATTGCGCTGATCACGCTCAGCGAACTCGCCGAGCAGATGCGGCGAATGTCGCGCGCGGCGGCACTGCCGGTGCTGGTCGATGCTGACCACGGCTATGGCAATGCGATGAATGTCCGCCGCACCGTGCAGGAGCTGGAAATGGCCGGCGCGGCCGGGCTGACCATTGAGGACACGCTGCTGCCGTCAGCATTTGGCGAAGCAAAACCGCAACTGATTTCGCATGATGAGGGCATCGGCAAGGTCAAGGCGGCGCTGGATGCGCGCCGGGATTCCGCTTTGGTCATCGTCGGCCGCACCGGTGCGGTATCGATCACGTCGGTCGATGACGCGATCGTGCGCGCGCGGGCCTATGAGGCTTTGGGTGTCGATGCGCTGATGTTCACCGGCGTCAAGACGCGGGCCGATCTCGAAGCCATCGCCGCCGCGACCATGCTGCCGATCGTGCTGGGCGGACCGACCGAAGAGATGACCGACTGGGATTTTCTCGTCAGCCAGCGCGTCCGCATCGCGGTGCAGGGCCACGCGCCGATTGCCGCGGCGACGCAAGCGGTATTCGCGACACTGAAGGCGATCCGGGAAGGTGCCTCGCCGAAGGACTTGCCGGGCCTCGCGTCGTCGGATTTGATGGACTGGGTGACACGCGCAGCCCTCGTGAAGCAGCGCAGCGCCGATTTTCTCGGGTTGAAGAAATAGATGATCGAGGCGATCCGGCAGGTGACGATCCGCGGCCGCGTGCAGGGCGTCGGCTATCGTGCCTGGGTGGAGCATGCCGCGATATCGCTCGGCCTTCACGGCTGGGTGCGCAACCGCCGCGACGGCAGCGTCGAGGCGCTGTTTGCCGGACCGGTGGATATTGTCGAGCAAATGATCGGACAGTCCCGGCGCGGGCCAACGGCGGCGAGGGTCGAGACGGTCGATGTGCATGAGGCCCATGCGGATGCGCTGAACCTGCGCGAAGCCGGCGAGAGCTTCTCGGTGCTGCCGACGCTCTGACGCGGCCTCAGCCCGTTTCCGGCAACCGCTGCTCCGCGCCAAATACCTCGCCAAAGGCCTGCCGGAGCGCGACATCGACATCGGCCATGGTCACGGGCAGGCCGAGATCGACCAGGCTGGTGACGCCATAGCGGGGATCGACGACGCCGCAGGGCACGATGGCCGAAAAGTGGCTGAGGTCGGGTTCCACATTGATCGAAATGCCGTGGAACGAGACCCAGCGGCGCAATCGCACGCCTATGGCGGCGATCTTGTCCTCAAAACCCACGCCCTTGTCGGGACGGGCGACCCAGACGCCGACCCGGTCTTCGCGCCGCTCGCCCCTGACGTTGAAGGCCGCCAGGGTGCGGATGATCCATTCCTCCAGACCCGCCACATAAGCCCGCACGTCGGGCCGGCGCGCCTTGAGATCGAGCATCACATAGGCCACGCGCTGGCCGGGGCCGTGATAGGTGACCTGGCCGCCGCGGCCGGTCTCGAACAGCGGGAACCGGGCCTCCAGCAGGTCGCCGGCCTTGCCCGAGGTGCCGGAGGTATAGAGCGGCGGGTGCTCCAGCAGCCAGACCAATTCCGTGGCCCGGCGGTCCGCAATCGCTCCGGCCCGCGACTCCATCACGGCCACGGCTTCAGGGTAGGGAATCGGGGCGTCGGAGACCCGCCATTCCACGGCGGGGCCGCTTTGGCCTTGCGAAAACGGCTTCAAATCGAGGGTTTGGCGGTCATTAACCATTGGCTAACCATAAGGTGGTGATGTCGAACCTACTGCAATTTTGCATGTGTGACTGCGGGTGCTCTGTGCCAACCCTTGATAAAATTACGGTCGATATCATGGTGGTCCTCGGGACCACGTCGATGCCGGTGCACCAGGTGATGCGGCTCAGCCGTGGCGCCATCATCGAGCTGGATGCCACCGAGCAGGACGAGGTGAAAATCCTCGCCAACAACCTGCCGGTCGCCTCTGGCGTGGTGATGGTGAACCGCAACCGCATCGCGGTCGAAGTCAAGCAAATGTTGCCGCGGACCGCCGACCACAGATAGGTTGCGCGGAGAGGCCGGCAGGCCTTGTCCCCCCATCATTGATTTGTTACATCGGCGCCGGTTGATCCGGCATGGCGCAAGCCAGCCGGTTTCTTTAGCGCTCGTGGCGGAATTGGTAGACGCGCTGCCTTGAGGTGGCAGTCCGTAACAGGGTGGGGGTTCGAGTCCCTCCGAGCGCACCACAACCTCAAAATCACCATTGATGTCATTTATGTTTTCGGTCTCCGGCCACCGGCCCGCACCTCGTCATCAGGTGTGGGAATAGGAAAATAGCGCATGAGCCAAGCCTTCGAGAAGCTGATCGACAAATACGCCGAGCGCCGGGACTTCGATCGGCTGATGACCTTCCACGCCACCCGTGCGGCGATGCTGAAAAGCCTCGAGGACGGCACCTATGACAAGATGCCGCCCGACTCGGAGCTCAAGCCGCTGATGGGTGAGATCGCGCGGGAAATTGCCTATCTGGAAAAGGCTCTCGCCAAGAAGCCTTGACCGCTGTCGAAAACCGGCGTTTCAGGCAAATTGCCAGGCTCGCAAAATGCTGCTGGTGGGCGGATCCGGGGCGGTGTTTCAGGCAGAGCGAGCCACCGGTCGGGTTCGTCGTTGAGCGTGATGCATTTCCGTAGTCTTCTGCTTTATCCCTCTGTAACGAGTTCACGGTAGCAACGCGGCAGCCTGGCGGCTTCGATCGCCACGGCGCCTTGATCGACCGGAGCGAACGCATGAAATATCTCGGTTACGCCTATCGTTTCGTCTCCAACTTCGCGTTTCTGGCGCTGGTCTATTTCAGCCTGAATTTCGTCGGCCAATATCAGCAACGCACCATCATCGCGGCATTGGTGCTGGCTTATGCCGCCATGCGGGCCGTCACGGCGCTGCGCTCGTTCTATTTCTTCAAATGCATCGAGCGGCTTGAGCTGGAAGCCCGCCGCCTCGGCGGGCTGTCGATGGAGGGACCAGTCGCTGCCGCGTCGCGCAAGGTCATCGTCAAGGAGGTCGTCGAGCTGCGTCAGGCCGGCGAGATGAAATCCTACATCGACCTGCTGTTTCTCGGCATCGTCGTGGTGCTGTGCCTGGCCAAGATCTTTTCGAACTGAGCCGGCGTGGGGGCTTCGCGCGCCGCGCGGCCGTCAGCGCGCCGTGATCGGGCCGGGCTGCAGGCCCGGCTGCGTCACCGGCATGCTGCCGGGGATCGTCCGCTTGGCGGCGCTGGCATCGATCGAGATCAGCCGGGCAATGGAATCCGAATCGCTGCCGCGCGCCGGTGTCTGCTGCGCGTGGTGCGGGACCTGCACGAGCACCTTGATCGGCGCGCTGTGCCGCTCGGCGATCTGGAACAGGTTCTGCGCCGGCACCGGCAGCATGGTCTTGCCGGTCATCGCCTGCAGCGTCGATTCGCGCGGCCATGGCGCCTGCTGCGGTAGTGGAACAGCGCCGCGGGGGCGCCGGGTGCGATCGAAGGATTCCGTCAGCGACAGCATCTGATCGGACCCAGAGATCGCAGGAGCGGGAAGCATGTCGGCATTGGCGAAGGCGAAGGTGGGAATCTTCTGCCAACGCGAGATCGCTACGGTTTCCGTGGTCGGATGCAGCTGCCACTGCTGCGCATCGGTCGGCGTCTTCGGCAGTTCGGGCGTCGCCGCGACCACATGGACGATGCGGAAGCCGCCGGCCTTCAGGTCGCGCAAAATGCCGGGCAATGCCGCGACGGTGCGGGCCTGGATGTCGTGCAGCAGCAGGATGCCCTTGCCCTTGGCTTCGATCCGCGAGATGGCGAGGTCGTGCACCTTTTGCGACGAAACGTGGCGCCAGTCGTCGGCAGGGAAATCCGCGCTCCAGGTCTGGATGCCCTGCGACGCCAGATAATCCTCGACGACTTCGGCCCGCAGCAGGCCGGGAATCCGGAAGAACGGTGACAACTGCGCGGAATCGCCGAGCGCGGCCTTGGTTGAGGCGATGCCGTCGTCGATCTCCTGCTTGGCGCGCTCGATCGGCATGTGGTTCATGCTGAGCGGATGGTTCTGGGTGTGGGTGCCGACGCTGTGGCCGGCGGCGATCAGTTTGCGCACGCCTTCCGGATATTCCTTGGCCATCCGGCCGATCGTGAAGAACGTCGCCTTCACGCATTGCGCGGCGAGAATCTCCAGAACCTGATTGCTGTATTTCGGGATCGGGCCGTCGTCGAAGGTCAGCACCACCTCGTGGTCTTCGAGCGGCAGTGTTTCCGAATATTGCATGGTGCCGATCCGCGGATGTTCACGGGGATCGACGACGATGGTGCGGGAGGTGCCAAGTGCGTCGGGATTGCCGGGGCAACTGGCCGCCAGCGCAGGCTGCGCGGCAAGGCCTGTAAAGATGCCGAAGCCAAGCAGGGCCTTCCATCCGATTGACGCATAAGCCATCAATAAACACCAAAATGCATTGTCATTATTCAAAAATTACAGGGCGGGCCATGAACGCCAGCTTAACTTCTGGCCATTTCGCCGTTACGGAATCCGCTGGACCGACTTGCCCGGTGCGGCCGCCACCACATGCACCACACGGTAGTGATTTTCCCTGAGATAGCGCAGGAAATCGGGCATCATCGCGGCGGTTTGGGCCTTGGTATCGTGAAACAGGACGATGCCCTTGCCGGCGGCCTTCACCCGGTCGGAGATCAGCTTCAGTTCCTGCTCGGGCGTCATCTTGTTCCAGTCGCTGGCCCAGAAATCCGCGCCGAATACGGCGATACCGCGCGACTGCAGGAGATCGAGCAAAGCGGGTGTGGATTCGAAATAGGGGAATCGAAAGAACGGCGTGGTCGGGGTGCTGCCGGCCTTGCCGTGCAGCGCCATCTCATCGGCGGCGATGCCACGATCGATCTGTTCGATGGCCGCAGCGTTGCTGATCTTCTTCAGGTCGGCATGCGCCCAGGTGTGATGCCCGACAGTGTGGCCTTCGGCGGCGATCCGCCGCACCAGCTGGGGATTGGTGGCCGCGCTCTGTCCGATCAGGAAGAAGGTCGCGCGCACGCATTCCCGCGACAGTGCGGCGAGGATCTTGC
Organism: Tardiphaga sp.; assembly: GCA_028290355.1. GTDB lineage: Bacteria > Pseudomonadota > Alphaproteobacteria > Rhizobiales > Xanthobacteraceae > Tardiphaga. The sequence goes on from JAQGKA010000226.1 coordinate 5,362, forward strand.
TCGTGGTCGGCGGGTTCGGACCATCGTCGAAGGTCAGCACCACCTCGTGATCCTCAAGCGGCAAGGTCTGCGGAAAGCTCTGCACACCGACGCGGGGATAGGTCGCCGGATCGACTGTCAGAACGCGCGAGGTGCCGAGCGCGTCCTGGCGTGGACACTCCTCGGCCTGAGCGGCGACTGTGCAGGCAATCAGGGCAACGATGGCGGCCTTCAACACGATCAAGACACTTTCCCGGCCGTTCATTTCACGCGCCGCATATTTCCGATTGCATGGGGCGTCGCCGATTGGGTAATGCCTGATGCGAGTTCAAGTTCGATGGAATAGCGCATTTCGCAGGAAAGTGCGCCAGGTCCGCAACCCCAATCAAACCGGCGAGGTGCGGCATGGCCAATGATCAGAATCTCGCCCCACCCGGTGATACCGCAGAACTGTCGGCGCTCGACCGGTTTCCGATGCGCGATGACGACGGCAACATCCGTCCGGAGTTTGTCGAGGCGATCTCCCATGCGGTTCAGGTCGCCGACACCGCATTCCTGAAGGAAATCGTCGGCGAGTTGCACGAGGCCGATCTCGGCGACCTGATCGAGGCGCTCGATCCCGACGAGCGCGTCAGCCTGATCGAACTGACCGGCGCGGATTTCGACTTCTCGGCCCTCAACGAAGTCGACGATTCTGTCCGCGAGGAGCTGCTCGAGGAGCTCGAGCCCGAGACCGTGGCGGAAGGTGTCCGCGAGCTGGATTCGGACGATGCCGTCGAATTGCTCGAAGGCATGGACGAGGAGGATCAGGACGAGATCCTCGACAAGCTGCCGCAATCGGAGCGCATCGCGCTCGAACGCAGCCTGGATTATCCGGAAAACTCCGCCGGCCGGCGGATGCAGACCGAGTTCATTGCGGTGCCGCCGGACTGGAACGTCGGGCAGGCGATCGACTACATGCGCGACACGCCCGATTTGCCGGAGCGGTTCTACGAAATCTATGCCGTCGATCAATGGCAGCGCTGGCAGGGTGCGGTCTCGCTCGATGCTCTGCTGCGCTCGCGTCGGCCGGTGCCGCTGGCCGACCTGATCGACGAGGACCGCCGCCGCGTCTCGGTGGTCGACGATCAGGAGGAAGTGGCGCGGCTGTTCGGCAAATACAACCTTG
>JAQGKA010000244.1 GCA_028290355.1 Tardiphaga sp.
CTGCTGAAATACGCGCCGGAGCATATCAAGATGGATATCCTGCCGCGGATCTGCCGCGGCGAGGTCTGCTTCTCCATCGGCATGAGCGAGCCGAATTCCGGCTCCGACCTGTTCGCCGCCAAGACAAAAGCCACCAAGACCGACGGCGGCTGGCTGATCAATGGCAGCAAGATCTGGACGACCTCGGCGCATATGGCCGACTACATGATCGCGATCTTCCGCACCTCGCCCTCCACCAAGGAAAACCGCCGCCACGGCCTGACGCAGTTTCTTGTCAACATGAAGAAACCAGGCATCACGGTGAATCCGATCGCGCAGATCACCGGCCTCTACGAATTCAACGAGGTGGTTTTCGAAGACCATTTCGTGCCCGACGACCACATGCTCGGCGAACTCGACAGCGCCTGGAAGCAGGCCACCAGCGAGCTCGCTTATGAGCGATCAGGACCGGAACGCTTTCTCGAAACCTATTACGTGTTGACCGAACTGGTCCGCGCCGTCGGCAAGAATCCCGACACCCGCAGCGCCGAAGGCATCGGCCGGCTGGTGGCGCAGCTGCACACCATGCGGCGGATGTCGGTGTCGGTGGCCGGCATGCTGCAGGCCGGCAAGGAGCCGGTGGTGGAAGCCTCCATCGTCAAGGACATCGGCACCATCTGGGAGCAGCAATTGCCGCACCGGGTGCGCGAACTCGCCGCCTTCGTCGATGCCGACGCCTCCAACCACGCCACGCTCGATGAGCAATTGGCGTTCGCCATCAAGACGGCACCAAAACTGACCATCCAGGGCGGCACCACAGAGGTACTGCGCGGCATTATCGCCCGCGGGCTGGGGCTGCGGTGACCTGTCATTCCGGGGCGGGAGCGGCGACAGCCGCGAGCAAACCCGGAATCCAGAAGTAATTGAACACATCGGGATTCCGGGTCTGCGCGCCAGCCGGCTTCGCCGACCGCCTCGCATCCCGGAATGACGACCAGAAAATGAGGAACTCCATGACCACCTACAAAGACATCGCCGTCGAGACCCGCGGCCACATCGCGATCATCGAGATCCGCAAGCCGCCACTCAATTTCTTCGACATCATGCTGATCCAGCAGATCGCCAACGCGCTCGACGAGATCGACGCCAATCCGGAAATTCGCGCCACGGTGCTGGCCGCGCAGGGCAAGGCGTTCTGCGCCGGCGCGGACTTCAGCGACCCCAACCGCAAGGAGACCGAGGCGGCCGCCAAGAGCGGCGATCCCGCCGACAATCTCGGCTCGATCGGCCATCTCTACATGGAAGCGGTCAGGATCTTTCGCGCGAAGAAGCCGATCGTCGCCGCGGTGCAGGGGGCTGCGATCGGCGGCGGGCTTGGCCTCGCGGTGTCCGCGGACTTCCGCGTCACCTGCCCCGAAGCGCGTTTCGCCGCGAACTTCACCAAGCTCGGCTTTCATCCCGGCTTCGGACTGACGGTCTCGCTGACCGAATTGGTCGGCAAGAACAATGCCGAGCTGATGTTCTACACCAGCCGCCGCGTCGGCGGCGAAGAGGCGCTGAAGATGGGCCTCGCCAATGTGCTGGTGCCGCAGACCGAAGTGCGCAACGCGGCGATCAAGCTCGCCGAGGAGATCGCCGAATGCTCGCCGCTCGGGCTTTTGTCGACCCGCGCGACGATGCGCGCCGGCCTGGCGGACCGCGTGATGAACGCGACGCATCACGAACTCGCTGAACAAACCCGCTTGCGCGCGACGGAAGATTTCAAGGAAGGCGTCAAGGCGACGGAAGAGCGACGCGTAGCGAATTTCAAGGGAAGGTAGTTTTAACACGTCGTCCCGGCAAGCGAGCCTGCGAGCGCAAGCCGGGACCCATACACGCTATCGTCTCGTTTGAGCGCTCTGGCAGAGGCTCTCCTGTATCAGAAACGCCGGTGGTTATGGGTCCCGGCTTTCGCCGGGATGACTCGTGGGAGCTACGTGCCCTTCCGCACCACCAGCGCATCGACGATGGTGACGCCCTCGCCGGCCGGATGCACCAGCACCGGGTTGAGTTCGATCTCCGCAATCCCCCCGCTGAACTGCGAGGCGAGTTGCGAGATCTGCGCTATCAACCCCGCCAGCGCCGGCACATCGGCCTTGGCAGCGCCGCGGAATCCATCCAATAGCGGCGCGGCTTTCAACTCGCCGAGCATCGAGGCCGCTTCATCCGTGCTCACCGGCGCCGGGCGATAGACCACATCCTTGAACAATTCCGTAGTGATGCCGCCGAGGCCGACCATGATCATCGGGCCGAACGTGACGTCGAGCATGGTGCCGACGATGATCTCGACGCCCCTCCTGGCCATCGGACTGACCAGCACGCCCTGAATGGCAGCGTTGGGCCGATGTTTGAGGGCGCTGGCGAGCAGCGCGTCGTAAGCGGCGGCCGCTTCCTCCTTCGAGGCGATGTTGACGCGGACACCGCCGACTTCGCTCTTGTGCGGAATGTCGCGCGACTGGATCTTTAGGACCAACGGAAAGCCGGCCTTGGCGGTGGCGCCGTCGAGTGCCCCCTTCTCCGTCACCAGAACTTCATCCGGCAGCGCGATGCCGGCGGCGCGCAGCAACGATTTGCTGTCGAATTCCGACAGCGTTGCGGATGTCAGATGCGCCGACAGATCGCGCAGCGCCGGTGCGGCAACTGCGGTTGGCGGCGGCAATTTGAATTTTGCGTGCTGCACCAGTTGACGCAGCGCGACGGCGACATGGGTCAGGCCCGACAGCACCACGACGCCTGATTCCGCAAGCACCGTGCGCGCGAAATTCGACGGCAGCGTGTAGGACCAAAACACGATCGGCTTGCGCTGGGCATCGATGACAGGCTTCAGCTCCGGCTTCTTGAACGGCATCCGGGTTTCGCTCGACAGCGAGATCACGACCAGGATGGCGTCGATCTCGTCGGAGCTATCCAGCAAGTCGATGGTCTTCTGTAGCCCGCCGCTGTGCACCGCCTGCGCGGTAATATCGACCGGGTTGCGCGGCGAACCATAGGACGGGATCAGGCCGCGGATCGTCGCCTGCACGCCGTCAGACAGTTCCGGCACCTGCAGGCCCTGCGCCGACACCGCGTCGGCGCCCCAGATGCCGGCGCCGCCGGACACCGTGACGACGGCGACACGGTCGCCCTTCGGCAGCGGCGTGGTGGTCAGCACCGCGGCGATGGTGACGGCCTCGTCGAGATCGTTGGAGACGATGAAGCCGTATTTAGCGAACATCGCGTCATAGGCAGCAGTCCAGCCGGCCATGCTGGCGGTGTGCGACGCTGCGGCGCGTTCGCCTGCGCCGGAGCGGCCGACTTTTGTCACGATGACGGGCTTGCCACTTTCCGCCGCGCGACGCGCCGCGGCGAGAAACTTGTCGGTGTCGCGAATGCCCTCGATGAACAGCAGGATCACGTCGGTGGAGGAATCCTGCACCATGTAATCGAGGAATTCGCCGGCGCCGAGATCGGATTCGTTGCCGGTGCTGATCACGTAGCTCAGCGCGATGCCGAGTGCCTTGGCGCGGTTATAGATGGCAAAGCCGATGCCACCTGATTGCGCGACGATGCCGATCCGGCGTTTCGTTGCAAGCAGGCGGGGATGGTCCGGCCTCACATCGACGGTCGGACTGAAGGTCGCGGCGACGCGCTTGGTCTCGTTGAAGAAGCCTTCGGCGTTGGGACCGGAGATCCGCATCCCGGACTGTTTCGCAAGTGCTGCGATGGCGTCCTGCATGCCGGCGCTGTCGCCACCCTCCTCCGCAAAACCGGACGAGATGATGATCGCATTTTTCACGCCGACCGCAGCGCATTCCTGGAGAGCACCCAGCACGGCGCGGGCCGGAATGATGACGATGGCGAGGTCGATCGGCTGGCCGATCGAGGTGATGGTCGGATAGCACTTCAGCCCGTCGATATCGGGATAGTTCGGATTGACCGGATAGATCGCGCCGGGAAATTCATTCTTGCGCATGAACGCCAGTAACAGGCCGGGAATCTTCACCCCGTCGCGCGAGGCGCCGATGATGGCGATGCTGGAGGGCGAGAAGAACGAATCGAGCGGATGTTGACGATCAGCAGGAAGCATTCGGCAGTTCCTTGTTTTTATTGTTCTTGATGTCCGGGCATTTTGATCGCGGGTTCAGGCGACGATATGAAACGTCACCCCGCCAAGCAGGAAGAAATCGCCGCCGCAGGGGCAGCCGCGGGAGCGCGCGGCATCGCGGACCTGCGCGAGGTCGTTGACGCGGAATGTCAGGCCGGTCATGGCGTCGCTCGCACCCTTGACGAAGCGGAAGCTGCAATTGACCAGCGCGATTTCCGGCTCGCCAAGCGCACCGTGGCTCACGGGAATCCCGATGATGCGACTCCAGTGCTGCGCGAGATCGTCGGGCTGCGGGCTCTGCATCTCCACCGCGATCAGCGCCTGCGTCTTGTCCGTGCGGATCGATGGCTGCCAGTCCGGCCCCGCCGGTGGATAGGGCCCGAGAATATCGTCGCTGCCGTCGGTGTGGTTGAATTCGATGAAGGCGGCGCGGCAATCGCGCGGATGCAGCTGCACGCCGTGATAGGGCGGGTGATCGATCACATTGGCGATGCGGACGCCGATGCTCTCGGCGTTGCGGCCGCGCTCGTCGGGATCGTCACAGGCGAAGATTGCCATGTAACCGCCGTGGCCGTGGGTCTTGTCGAGGAAGCGCCCGGCGGCGGTGCCGGGCTGCGTTGGCGCCACCACTTCCAGCAGCGTGGTATCGACCGGCAGCAGCGCGTTTTCGAGGCCGTATTTGGCGACATTGCTATCGCGGTAGCAAACGGCGAGTCCCAGGATGGCGGCGATGTCGCCGACCACCGGCTCCAGATGCGGCGCCACCAGACAGATTTGGCGGAGCCGCATGTGAGCCATTTCAGTGTCCTTGAAATGCGGGTTTACGCTTTTCGACGAAGGCCGCCGCGGCTTCCTTGTGGTCGGCGGTGTCGCTGGCGCGGGAGTGGTGCATCGCCTCGGCGTCGAAACAGGCTTCCAGCGACAGGTGCTCGGCGTTGTTGATGTTCTTCTTGATGTAGCCCAGCGTCACCGTCGGCCCCTGCGCGAACGACATGGCGAGATCATGGGCGGCGGCATCGATCTCGGCATCCGGCACCACCTTCGTTACCATGCCCAGCGCCAGCGCTTCCTGCGCCGTCAGCACCGGCGACATCAGATAGAGTTCGCGGGCCTTGGCGCTGCCGAGCAAGTGCGTCAGAAAATAAGTACCGCCGTAATCGCCGGACAGACCGACTTTTGCGAAAGCCGTGGTGATCTTGGCCGACGCGCTGGCGACGCGAAGGTCGCAGGACAGTGCGATCGAGAGGCCCGCGCCTGCCGCGGCGCCGTCGACCTGCGCCACCACCGGCTTCGGCATCTCGTGCAGGATGCGCGACACTTCCATGCCGCGGCGCAGATTGGCCATCTTGGCTTCGAACGGCAATGGCGCGCGGCCCGCCGCCATCGATTTCACGTCGCCGCCGACGCAGAAGGTGCCGCCGGCGCCCTTCAGCAGCACCGCGCGCACGTCATGGTCTTCCGCCGCACGCCGGGCCGCTGCGACCAGCCCCTGAGTCATCTCGACATTCAGCGCGTTGCGCCGGTCTGGCCGGTTCATGGTAATGGTGAGCAGGCCCTTGTCGAGCGTCTGGAGTACGATGTCGTTCATGGAGATTCCTTGTTGCTCTTGATGGTACCTGTCTTTACGCCACCACACGATCCGCCCTCATGGTGAGGAGGCGCCCTTGCGCCGTCTCGAACCATGAGTTGTTCAGCTCATCCTTCGAGACGCGGCGAAGACGCCGCTCCTCAGGATGAGGGTCCCGCACCGCATCCCTACTTCTTCACCAGCGGGCAGCGCGAGGCTTCCAGCGGCTGGAAGGCCTGATCGCCAGGCACGGTAGCGAGCAGCTTGTAGTCGTCCCAGCGCCCCTTGGATTCCGAGGGCTTCTTGACCTCGAACAGATACATGTCGTGGACCATGCGGCCGTCTTCACGAATCCGGCCGTTCTTGGCGAACATGTCGTTGATCGGGGTATCCTTCATGATCTTCATGACGGGCGCGGCATCGGTGGTGCCGGCGGCCTTCACCGCCTTGAGATAATGCGTCACCGACGAATAGACGCCGGCCTGCGCCGAGGTCGGCACGCGCTTGGTGCGCTCCTGGAAGCGCTTGGTGAAGGCGCGGGTCTCGTCGTTGAGATCCCAGTAGAAGGCCTCCGCAAGGATCAGGCCCTGCGCGGTCTCAAGCCCGACGCTGTCGATGTCGGTGACGAAGGCCAGCAGCGGCGACAGCTTCTGTCCGCCGCTCTTGGTCAGGCCGAATTCGGCCGCCTGCTTGATGGCGTTGATGGTGTCGCCGCCGGCATTGGCGAGGCCGACGACCTTGGCTTTCGAGCTCTGCGCCTGCAGCAGGAACGACGAGAAGTCCGAGGTGTTGAGCGGATGCTTGACGCCGCCGAGCACCTTGCCGCCGGACTTCAGCACCACCGCGGTGGTATCGCGCTCAAGATCCTGACCGAACGCATAGTCGGCGGTGAGGAAGAACCAGCTGTCGAGGCCAGCCTTCACGGTGGCCAGGCCGGTGACGTTGGCCTGCGCGAAAGTATCGAACACGTAGTGCACGGTGTAGGGGCCGCAGGCCTCGTTGCTGAGGCGGATCGAGCCGGGGCCGTTGAACATGATGATCTTGCCGCGGGCGCGGGCGATTTCGCTGGCGGCCAGCGCGGTCGCAGACGCCGCAACGTCGATGATCGCCTCGACGCCCTGGTTGTCCAGCATGTCGCGGGCGATGTTGGCGGAGAGGTCGGCCTTGTTGAGATGGTCGGCCGCGATGATCTCGATCTTGCGGCCGAGCACCTCGCCACCGAAATCTTCCGCCGCCATCTTCGCCGCGGTCTCAGAGCCCGGTCCGGTGATGTCCGCATAAAGCCCGGACATGTCGAGGATCGCGCCGAGCTTCAATGGCTTGGATTGCGCCATCGCCGCCGTCGCGGAAAACACCATCACCGACGCGAGCAGGCCTGAAACAATTCTCTTCACAAAATCCTCCCTGTGAACTCTCCGCAGCATGTCGCGCGGCGTTCGTTATTGTTGGCGCGATCATGCCGCAACGAAACCTCAGCGGCAAGCCGCGGCGGTGCGAAGAAAAGGCGCAAACGCGCGCGTTTTCCGCAAAACGGAATGGATGAGTTTGCTATGGTCAACGCCGGTTGGTCTTGGGGAGGCAGGGCTGCGCGATGCGTGCCGTGATCGCGACGACAGGCTTTCGAAGTGCGGCGATCCCGTTGCTGGCGATGATGTGTGTCGCAGCTTCGAGTCATGCTGCGCGCGCCGCCGGTTGCCTGTTCGAACCGCAAGGCGATGGTCGCGTCGCTGAGGTCATCGACGTCAGAACCTTTCGTTTGCAGGACGGCCGCGAGGTGCGTCTCGCCGGGATCGAGCCAGTCGCGACAGGCTCGAAGACAGCCGATGCGTCCGCACTGGCTGCGCTGATCGCCGGGCGCGATGTGACCTTGCACGGCGAGAGTGACACGCCGGATCGCTACGACCGGCAGCCGGCCTTCGTGTTTCTCGATTCATCGGCCGCCTCGGTTCAGGGTCAGCTTCTCGCGCAGGGCGAGGCGCTGATCTCGGCCACCGTCGGCGACAAGCATTGCGCCGCGGAACTGGCCATCGCCGAGGCCGCGGCCCGCAAAGCAAGGCGCGGTATCTGGGGCAGGTCCACCGTCATAAAAAACGCGGAAAGTCCGGGCGATATTTCGGCGGATATCGGGCAGTTCTCCGTGGTCGAGGGGAGGGTTTTGTCGGTCCGGCAGGCCGGGGCGACGACCTACATCAATTTCGGCCGGCGCTGGACTCGGGACTTTGCTGTGACTATTTCAAGGCGCATGACGGCGTCGTTGGAGACGGCGGGAATTACGCCTAAGTCATTCGAAAGGCAGCGAATTCGAGTCCGGGGCTGGATCGAGAGGCGCGGCGGACCGCGGATCGAGGTGCTCCGTGTGGGGCAGATTGAAGTGGTCGGGGACGATTAGGCCACTGGGCAGAGAGTGACGACGTGACAGGTGTGGGACGGCAAGTCGGTCTGAGCCGCCGCCTTTGGGCTGCGTCGGTTTTGTTGTGCGCGGCCGTTGCCCTGTCCGCCTGTGGCGATGCCAGCCGCTTCGAAGTCGCCACCAAGCCGCCGGCGGCTCCCGCCAAACCGCAACGCGCCGTCGTGACGCAAACGCCCGCCGGCGAGAAGGAGCACGAGCGGATTCTCGCCTCCTATGGCGGCTCCTACGACGATGCCAGGCTCGAAGCCTTGATCACCAAGACGGTGGAGCGGCTGGTCGCGGCCTCCGAGCGGCCCGACCTCGCCTACAAGGTGACGATCCTGAATTCCGGCGCGGTCAACGCCTTTGCGCTGCCGACCGGCCAGCTTTATGTCACGCGTGGCCTGATCGCGCTGGCCTCTGACACCTCCGAACTGTCCTCGGTGCTGTCGCACGAGATGGCGCATGTGCTGGCCAAGCACGCCTCGATCCGCGAGGAGCAGGCGCGGCAGGCTGCCGTGGTCACCCGCGTCGTCACCGACATGGGCAGCGATCCCGACCTCTCGGCGCTGGCGCTGGCCAAATCCAAGCTGACCATGGCGAGCTTCTCGCGTGCGCAGGAATTCGAGGCCGACGGCATCGGCGTCGGGATTTCCGCCCGCGCCCACTTCGATCCCTACGGCGCGTCGCGCTTCCTCGCCTCGATGGAGCGCAACGCCGCGATGAAGGCCAACCGCACGCCGCTCGATCCGCGCGCGCAGGACTTCCTGTCGTCGCATCCGGCGACGCCGGAGCGGGTGCAGAACGCCCAGGCCAATGCCCGGCAATACTCCTCGCCCGAAGGCGGCGAGCGTGACCGCGAGACCTATCTCGCCGCGATCGACAACATCGTCTATGGCGAAGACCCCAGCGAAGGTTTCGTTCGCGGCCGGCGCTTCCTGCATCCGAAACTCGGCTTCACCTTCCAGGCGCCGGAAGCCTTCACCCTCGACAACACCGCACAGGCGGTGATCGGCGTCCGCGAGGGCGGCAATCAGGCGATGCGCTTCGACGTGGTCCGCGTGCCCGCCGAACAGACGCTGGGCGACTATCTCAATTCCGGCTGGATGGAGAATGTCGACAGGGCCACCACCGAGGAAGTGACCATCAACGGTTTCCCCGCGGCCTCCGCGATCGCGCAGGGCGACCAGTGGCAATTCCGGGTCTATGCGCTGCGGTTCGGCAGCGACGTCTATCGCTTCATCTTCGCCGCCAAGCAGAAGAGCACCGAGAGCGAACGCAACGCCCGCGAAACCGTCGGCTCGTTCCGCCGCCTGACGCTGGCCGAGATCCAGGCGGCGCGGCCGCTGCGCATCAAGGTGATCACCGTGCAGCCCGGCGACACCGTGGAATCGCTGTCGCATCGGATGAACGGCGTCGATCGCCCCGCCGAGCGCTTTCGCGTGCTGAACGGGCTCGACGCCCATGCCACGGTGAAAGCGCGGGATCTCGTCAAGATCGTGGTGGATTGAGTCTGAGCGGCTGCGCTTCGCGCGAAACCTTTCCACGAGTCGTCCCGGCGAACGCCGGGACCCATAACCCCTGGCCTCGCTGATCGCAGAAGGCCTCCGCCACAGTGCCAAAACGAGATGACACGGCGTATAGATCCCGGCTTGCGCTCGCAAGCTCGCTTGCCGGGACGACACGTCGAGAGATTGTTCGTTAACAACAAAAAGCCCGGCCTTGCGGCCGGGCTTTTGATTGTTGGCTATGCGTGAGGCGGCTTACGCTGCTTCGTCGGCCACTGCGGCGTCGTCGCCATCGGCATCCGCATCGGTCTCGACTTCCGCGCCGGCTTCGGCCTTGGCGCCGCGGCGCGGGCTCTTGGCGAGCTGGCCTTCGATTTCCTTGACCGCTTCGGTCTCGGTGACGTGCTGCACGACCGCGATTTCGCGCGACAGGCGATCGAGGGCGGCTTCATACAGCTGACGTTCGCTGTAGGACTGCTCGGGCTGAGAGTCCGAACGGAACAGATCGCGGACCACTTCGGCGATCGCGACGATGTCGCCGGAATTGATCTTGGCTTCGTATTCCTGGGCGCGACGCGACCACATGGTGCGCTTGATGCGGGCGCGGCCCTTCAGGGTCTCGAGCGCACGCTTCACCAGCGCCGGCTCCGACAGCTTGCGCATGCCGACATTGGCTACCTTGGCGGTCGGCACCCGCAGCGTCATCTTGTCCTTCATGAAATTGATCACGAACAGCTCAAGCCGAGCGCCTGCAATCTCCTGCTCCTCGATCGCCAGGATCTGGCCAACGCCATGGGCCGGATAGACCACGAATTCGCCGGTCTTGAAGCCCTGGCGCTGGGTCAGCACCTTCTTCGGCTCCTCGACGCGCGGCGCGGCAGCTGCCGGCTTGGCGGCAACGGCGGCGGTCTTGGCAACCACGGGCTTGGCGGCAACCTTCACGGCTTCCTTCGGTGCAGTCTTGGGCGCGGCGGCCTTGGGAGCGGCGGTCTTGGTCGCAGCGACCTTCGGAGCGGCAGCCTTCACAGCGGTCTTGGCAGCAGGTTTTGCAGTCTTGTTGGGCATTGCACTTCTTTTGTTTTTGGAGGACTTCGCATTAAAAGACTTGGCTGCCGCAGCCTTCGCGGCGGTCCGGGTGTCCTTCACAGAAGCCCGGGCACGGCCTTTGGTTGCACTGCGGCTAGCCGCGGGTGCTTTCTTCGAACCCTTGGAAACACTCTTTTTACGCGTTTTCTGTGACACAGCCTGTGCGCGGAAACTGCCACGCCCCTGTTTGATGTTTAAACGGGGAACCCGGCAGGGCCAATCGAGCGGCACCATAGGGTCCAGCTTCTTGAATTGTGCCTATAATAGCACATTTCCCGCAAAAATCAATGATTTATGCCCCGCCAAGGCCGTTTCAGGGCCGTTGCCAGGTCATAATCGAGGGTAGGGTTAAATTCCGAGCCTATAGAGCGGTATTGCCAGGAGCGCAGTCGCGCCTTCCGGCAGATCAGTCGCCGGTGCCAGGAGCCGGAGAGAAATATTTCTCGAACTTGCCTTCCATGCCGTCGAAATCCTTGGCGTCGGCCGGGGCTTCCTTCTTCTGGGTGATGTTCGGCCAGGTCTTGGCGTATTCGGTGTTCACCTCGAGCCACTTCTCCAGGCCCGCCTCGGTGTCAGGCTTGATGGCGTCGGCCGGGCATTCCGGTTCGCAGACACCGCAATCGATGCATTCGTCGGGATGGATGACGAGCATGTTGTCACCCTCGTAGAAGCAATCCACGGGGCAGACTTCAACACAGTCGGTATACTTGCACTTGATGCAGGCTTCAGTGACGACGTAGGTCATCCAAGGCTCCGGAAACAATCGATTTTCAGTGTTTGCGTAGCGCACCCATCCGGCAGCCGCAAGGGATGCGTCCCGCATCTGTCAAA
>JAQGKA010000250.1 GCA_028290355.1 Tardiphaga sp.
TCAAAATCATCGAGGCCTTGTCACTCCGCCGCCCCCATTCGCGGAAGCGGAACGTAAAGCCAGTCCCAATGAAGGCAGCATAATACGGTTCCCGGCGGATTGACTACCGCTGAAATACACTTTTCGCGCGCGGCCCTTTGGTAGCTGGCCGCTTCGATAGTTCAGGCTTTGGCGTTTTCCAGCCGGAAGCGGCCTGCGCCGCCGAGCCCGAGCGGCTTTTCCAGCTCCGGCAGGATCGCCTTCAATTCAGCCGCGAGTTTCCACGGCGGATTGACGATCAGCAGGCCGGCCGAGGTCAGGCCGCCTTCGGCCATCTGCGGCGCGACGCTGAATTCCAGCCGCAGGCATTTGCCGGGCGTTGCGGCCGCAGCCACGGTGGCGGCGACATGCTGCGCCAGCGCATCGGTGGCGCGGCGGCTTTTCACCGGATACCACAGCACGTAAATGCCGGTCGCCCATTTGGCGAAGGCTTCGTCGAAGCCCTGGGCCATGCGCTCGAACTCGTCCTTCTTCTCGAATGGCGGATCGATCAGCACCACGCCGCGGCGCTCGTTCGGCGGCACGAAGGCCGGCAGGCCGACCCAGCCATCGAGATCGACGACGCGGGCCTGGGTGTCCCTTCGCAGCGACGAGATCAGATGCTTGCGTGCGTTCGGTTCGACCTCGCAGGCCACCATACGATCCTGCGGCCGCATCAGGGCGCGGGCGATCAGCGGCGAGCCGGGATACACTTTCAGTTCGCGCGGCTTGTTGAACGAGCGGACGATATCGAGATAGGGCGCTACCAGCGGCACGGTCGCTTCTGAAAAACGCGCCTGCATGATCCGGGCGATGCCGGTGGTCCATTCGCCGGAGCGCGTGGCCTCGTCGCCGGTCAGGTCATAGAGCCCGGCGCCGGCATGGCTGTCGATGACGCGGAACGGCGTCGCTTTCTCGTGCAGATAGGTCAGGATCCGGACCAGCACGATATGCTTGATGACGTCGGCGAAGCCGCCGGCGTGGAAGGCGTGACGATAATTCATGGCGCCAGCAGTACGCTACGCGAGCGCGTTCGGCAAAACCTGTGTCAGCCGCCGCGCATCGGCGGCATCACCACCTGGTCGCGGCGGCAGGCGCGACGGTCGATTTCCTCGCAGGCGCGGAACTGGAGGTCCTTGCTCAGGCAGATCCGGACTTCGCTGAGCCTGTTGCGGTCGCAGGTCACCGCGATCGCAGAATTGCTCAGCCCCGGATTGACCTTGATGAAGGCCTCCTCGATCGCGTCCGGCGCAATCGTCTTGGCGTCCTGAAGCTCCAGAAACTCCGCCGGTATCTTGATCCCTGCCCGCGCCTTGCGGACGGTCTCGAAATAGCCGCGGGCGCCGAGCCCCGAGCAGGTGCCGTGCTTGTCCCATTCGTTGAAGATCAGGCCGGGCGCCGGCATCAGATCGAGCATCGACGACATGATGTTGCGGTCGAGCCGCGGCGACGGCCGCTGGCAGTAATTGGGAAAGCCGCGGTCATATTGCGGCCAGAGGCCGTGCACGACGAAGGCGTAGGGCCGGCCGCCGCATTGCATCTGCTGCGAACGGCCGCCATTGCTGCGTTCGGAGGCAGCCTCGCAAAACGACGGCGACCATGACAGCGACAGCACGTAGAAATCGAATTCGCCCGGCGCGTTCTGCCGGCGATCCTGCGCCGAGGCCGAGCTGATGCCCGCCAGCGCCGCAACCGTCAAAAGTCCAACCGAAATGAAGGTCCGAAAAGCCTGAAACATGACGCGCCCCACCCCTGAGCAGGCGAGCCTAATCAGGCATCAAGAACAATTCAAGAACAAAAATAAAACTATGAAAGCTGGCTCAGTGCTTGGCTGCGCGGCAGCGCGGGTTGTAGGCCCAGTCGCGGTCAAGACCAACGACGCACCATTCGACGCCCTGGCCGTAGCCGGCGAAGCCGCCATCCTCGATGATCGAGTAGTGCACCTGGCGCAGCTTGCCGTCGGTCAGCATGGCATCGGCGGTGCAGTAGCGGCGCGGAATGTTATCGGACGTCCAGGGCCGAAACGCGGTCTCGTGGACGCGGGAGAACCCGGTGATCTGCAATGCGGAATTCCAGAACGTGCTCTCCTTGTCCTGGAACTGGGAGGAGATCGTTGACAACCCGGCCTCGCAGTCGGCGACGCGCCCGTCGTAGCTCGGGCCGAACAGCCAGAAATTCAATTCCAGGGGATTGGCGGCCTGCGCGCCCGGCGCGAGGGCCAGCAGCCCGAAAACGGCGCCTGCGGCGGCGGCCAGAGCGGCTTTTTTCCAGGATGAGATGAGATCGCGCATGGGGGAATCCGCCGGCTGCTGATGATTGTTCCCAACGGTGCCGCGAAGCCCGTGCGGGGTCAAGTGCATGACGGCAACACCCGGCGCACAACTCCGTCAGGATAGCGCGAGCGTTCTTTTCACCGTCGCCGATGCCCTCTAGAGTGCCGGTAACGACGATGGAGACTGCAATGCGAATGATTCGGCCGGCGATCTTGGCTGCGGCGATGGGCGGGCTGCTGGCGAGCGGAGCGGCACAGGCCGATACCGTTCCCGCGTTCAAGGGCAACGACACCGGCGGCATCATCTCCTACTCGCTGGTCAGCCAGAGCGACGTCCGCGCTTTGGCGATCGACCACTGCGCACGCTACGGCAAGGTGGTGAAATTCCTCGGCGCCCAAACCTATTACGGCGGCTACATTTCCTTCGCCTGCCGCTGGGTGCCCTACGGCGCCTCAGATCGCCCGCTGCGCGTCCGGTACTGAGGTTGACTGTTGCCTGCGTTTGACTGACCAGCCTTTTTTTTACTGGGAGCAGAGCACGATGCGACAGACGATACGGTTTTCCCTCGCAGCTTGCGCGCTGCTGTCGGTGCTTCCGCCCGGAGCCTCGGCTGTGGAGTTGCCCACCCGCAAGGCCGGGCTGTGGGAGCTGAAGATGATGCGCGCTGGCTCGCCGGTGCCAGAAATGACGATGCAGCAATGCACGGATGAGACCACCGACAAGCAGATGACGGCGAATTTTTCGCCGATGGCCAAGCAGAACTGCAGCAAGAACGAGACCCAGCAGACCACGACGGGCTATGTCACCGATTCCGTCTGCAGCTACGGCGGCACCACCATGACCTCGCATTCCGAGATCTCCGGCGACTTCAACTCCGGCTATGCGGTCAAGGTCACCTCGCATAACGACAGCGCCCCTGCCGGCGTGCCTGTTAACAACAACGTCACGCTGGAAGCAAAATGGATCGGCGCCTGCGGTGCTGACCAGCGGCCCGGCGATATCGTCATGCCCGGCGGCTTCCGGCTGAACATCAAGGACATGGAAAAGGTCAAGGGCCTGCTGCCGAAATAGGCGGCGTTGCTGCCGTTGGCCCGCGCGTCGATCGCCGCTATAGATGACGGCAATCATTTAAACGACGCCGGGAAGAACGAGATGACCGAATTTGCCGAACTGATGACGAGACTCGCCCGCGGCGACGACGCGTGGAGCGTGACTGTAAGCGACGACTGGCTGCAGGGCCGCACCGTCTATGGCGGGCTGGCGTCGGCGCTATGTGTGCAGACCGCGCTGCTGGAAATTCCGGACCTGCCGCCGCTGCGCTCGGCGCAGTTTTCGTTTATCGGGCCGGCCTCGGGTCCGCTGCAGCTTCGCCCGAGCGTGCTGCGCAAGGGCAAATCCACTGTGTTCGCCGGCGTCGATCTGATCGGCGAGGCCGGCCTCGCGACGCGGGCGACGCTGTGCTTCGGCGCGGCCCGTAGCTCGGCCCTCGCCCATACCGAGATCGGTACGCCTCAAGCCAAAGCGCCCGATGCCTGCCCGGATTTTTTCCGCAACGCGCCATCGGGCCTGAGCTTCCTGCAGCACATCGAAGGCCGCCATGTCGGCGGCGCGCTGCCGTTCAGCGGCAGCCAGCATCCGGAGATGATGTTGTGGCTTCGCCATCGCACGCCGGCGATGACATCGCCGCTGGTAGCGCTGCTGGCACTGGCCGATGCGCCGCCGCCTGCGGCCTCCACCATGGCCACCACGCCGTCCCCGATCAGCACCATGACCTGGGCCGTCGACATGCTGACCGACAAGATTGAGACCGACGATGGCTGGTGGCTGATCCGCAACACCGCCGAGCAGATCAGCGACGGCTATTCCAGCCAGGCGATGACGGTGTGGAATGCGCGCGGCGAGCCGGTGATGGCGAGCCGGCAGAACGTCGCAGTGTTCGGGTAGAACTCTCTTTCTTCTTCCTTCTCCCCTTGTGGAAGAAGGTGGCGCGGACCAACGGGTCGGCGCAAGGCGCCGCCCGATGACAGGCTCCGTCCGCGACGGATGAGGGGGCTTCTCCGGCGCGTGCGGCTACCCCTCACCCGTCTTCGCTTCGCGAAGCCACCCTCTCCCACAAGGGGAGAGGGAAGCAAGAAGGCGCACGCACCGCTTTTTCAAGTCTTGCGGCAAGATGATGGCAAGCGGCCCGGCCAGCCGCAAAAGCCGTTCGATATCAAGAAGTAAGAGTATGTTCGCGATGACCATCCGCTTGCGGCGAAAGTGTGACGCATCACACGTCGCGGCATCATCGGGATGCGTAACGCATTGAGCCCGCGGCGGGATTCCGTGACGCTCATTTCGAAGCTAGCCCTTCGGCTTCAGCGTCGCCAGAATCCGATCCGCCTCGGTGCGCCAGTCCGCGCTGCGGGCAAATTCCGCGGTGCCCTTGGCGCCGAACAATCCGTCATCGGCGAGATCGGCAACCCAGCCCTGACGCTCCGCGGTGCCTTGCGCCGACCATGGCGTAAGCCCGGTATCACCTACCGTCACTGCGACCTCGCGCACCTCTTCGCTGCGGCGACGGCCGTGCTCGATGACGCGCTGGAAAAAATATGCGCCCTGCTTCTCCCAGTCGATGCTCGGAAACGTTTCGGCCAACGAAGCGATCAACGCATCCTCGACGCCGTAAGCGCGCGCGGTGGTGAAGCTTTCGATCACCATCGCCTCGAGGCCCTTGATCATGATGCTGCGGCACATCTTGGTCGCGGAGGCCGTACCGAGTCCGGTGCTCGCCACTTTGGCATCGAAGCCGAGCGCATTGAGCAGCGGCGCCAGTTCGGCCG
>JAQGKA010000253.1 GCA_028290355.1 Tardiphaga sp.
CCTTCCACACGCCGTCGGCCTGGCGCTCGGCGACGCGGGCCTCGCCCTTGTCGAGCAGGTTCAGCGCGTGCTCGACGCCGTCGCGGACCTCGCCCTTGGTGGCGGCATTGATGGTGTCACGCGCGTCGAAAGCGGTGTCGATGGTGGTTTCGAGGGCGGACAGCGACATCGGAATTTCCTTGAAGGATTTTTGGGGCCGGCAGGCGAATTGGACGGCTTTTGTCGGGATTTGGCGGCGGAGAGTCAAGGTGGCGCGGTGCTTCTTCCTTCCCACTCCCCTTGTAGGAGAGGGTGGATCGAATACGCGAAGCGTGTTCGAGACGGGTGAGGGGTGCCACAAGCTCCGAGCTCAGAAACCCCTCATCCGTCGCGGACTTCGTCCGCGCCACCTTCTCCCACAAGGGGAGAAGGGAAGAAACGTGCGGAGAGGCCGTTTGACCCTTTAGATCGACCGAGTTACGACATTTAGCGATTTTCGGTAATCCTTGCGTCAGGCCTCCCATGTCCTTCAACACCTTCGGCCACATGTTCCGGGTCACCACCTTCGGCGAGAGCCACGGGGTGGCGATCGGCTGCGTGGTCGACGGCTGTCCGCCGCTGCTGCCGCTCGATGTCGCGGACATCCAGGCCGATCTCGACCGCCGCCGTCCCGGCCAGTCGCGCTTCACCACCCAGCGCCAGGAAGCCGACGCGGTGAAGATCCTGTCCGGCGTGATGGCGCATCCGGAGACCGGCGTGCAGGTGACGACGGGAACGCCGATTGCGCTGCTGATCGAGAACACCGACCAGCGCTCGAAGGACTATTCCGACATCAAGGACAAGTTTCGTCCGGGCCATGCCGATTTCACCTATGAGGCGAAATACGGCCTGCGCGACTACCGTGGCGGCGGGCGTTCGTCCGCGCGCGAGACCGCGACCCGCGTCGCCGCCGGCGCCATCGCGCGAAAAATCGTGCCGGGCATGACCGTGCGCGCCGCTCTGGTGCAGATGGGGCCGCACAAGATCAATCGCGACAACTGGGACTGGGACGAGGTCGCGAACAATCCGTTCTTCTGTCCCGACAAGGACAAGGCGGCGTTCTTCGAGGGCTATCTCGACGGCATCCGCAAGGCCGGTTCATCGATCGGCGCGGTGATCGAGGTAATCGCCGAAGGCATTCCAGCCGGTCTGGGCGCGCCGATCTACGCCAAACTCGACGGTGAGCTTGCCGCGGCGCTGATGAGCATCAACGCGGTCAAGGGCGTCGAGATCGGCGACGGCTTTGCCGCGGCGGCATTGTCCGGCGAGGAAAACGCCGACGAAATGCGCATGACCAATCACGGCGCCTCGTTTCTTTCCAACCACGCCGGCGGAATCCTGGGCGGCATCTCCACCGGCCAGCCGGTGGTGGCGCGTTTCGCGGTGAAGCCGACCTCGTCGATCCTGGCGCAGCGCCGCACGGTCGATCGCAGCGGCGCCGACACCGATATCCTGACGAAGGGCCGCCACGATCCCTGCGTCGGCATCCGCGCCGTGCCGGTCGGCGAGGCCATGGTCGCCTGCGTGCTGGCCGATCATTTCCTCAGACATCGCGGGCAGGTCGGCTAGTCTCTCGTTCATCAAGGCCGTCGCGAGCGCGCCGGCCGGATTGCAAGGCGCTTCGTCATGCTGGCCGATGAGCTCAAGAAGATTACCGACTGGTTGATCGACGGTGCCAGATCCACGCCTAACCCCGCCCGGATGATGGGAGAAACCTGCGAACGTCTTGTGCAGGCGGGTTTGCCGTTGTGGCGCGTCGGTGTGTTCATCAGGACATTGCATCCCGATATCTTTGGCCGGAATTTCATCTGGAAGCTTGGAGCCGAGGTCGAAGTCGGCACGGTCGATTTCGATATTCAGGAATCGTCGCAATTCGTCAGCAGTCCGCTCGCGATCGTGTTCCATGAAGGAATCGAGGTCAGATGCCGGCCGGACGACCCGGCGAGCAAACGCTTTCCGTTCATCGACGATATGCGCGCGGAGGGCGTCACGGACTATATCGCCGTGCCGTTGCTATTCATCGATGGCTGGACCCATGCGTCGAGCTGGACGACGAAGCAACCCGGCGGTTTCACGGACGATCAGTTGGCGGCGCTGAGATCAATCGTGCCACCGCTGACGCGGCTGATCGAAGTCATCGGGCTGCGACGCACGGCATCGACGCTGCTCGATACCTATGTCGGCAGCCGGGCCGGTGAGCGCATTCTGGCCGGTCAGATCCGCCGCGGCCACACCGAGACCATGGAGGCGGCGATCTGGCTGTCGGACCTGCGCGGCTTTACCGCGTTGTCGGACCGGCTGCCGCCGGAGCATGTGGTCGAGATACTGAATCTCTATTTCGACTGCCAGGTCGCGGCGATCCTGAAACATGGCGGCGAGGTGCTGAAATTCATGGGTGACGGGTTGCTCGCGGTGTTTCCGATCACCCAGCGCGACGGCGATGCGCGACAGGTCTGCGCCCGGGTTCTCGACGCTGCCTACGAGGCGCGTGCCAGCGTGACGGCGCTGGATTATCTCAGCGGCGACACGCGCGAGCGGTTCCGCTTCGGCGTTGCATTACATATCGGCCGCATCCTGTATGGCAATATCGGCGGCGGCAACCGGCTGGACTTCACCTGCATCGGCCCGGCCGTCAATCTCGCGGCTCGGCTGGAAAAGATGGCCGGCCGTTTCGGCCGAACGATCGTCGCCTCGTCCGCCTTCACCGAGATCTGCAGCGGCGGCTGGCACGATCTCGGCGAATTCCCGATCGCCGGATTTGCGAAGGCCGAACACGTCTACGGACGGCAGGACGAAGACCCGCCGTTGTCCGCGGGCGCTACTCCTCCGGCTCCGTGGTAAACAGCAGCGGATAACCCTTGGCGCGGCCGGCGTCGGTGGCGCGCGTCGCCTTGGTCTCGGCGACGTCGCGGGTGAATACCGCGACGACGCAGGCGCCGAGTTTGTGCGCGGT
>JAQGKA010000271.1 GCA_028290355.1 Tardiphaga sp.
TCAAATTCGGCGATGTCGAAAAGGAATTGAAGGGCGGCGAGGCGCACACCACCAACAACCGCATGGAGCTGATGGCGGCGATCTCCGCGCTGGAAGCGCTGAAGAAGCCGTGCAGCGTCGATCTGCATACCGACAGCCAGTATGTCCGCAACGGCATCACCAGCTGGATTCACGGCTGGAAGAAGAACGGCTGGAAAACCGCCGACAAGAAGCCGGTCAAGAACGTCGACCTGTGGCAACGGCTCGATGCCGCGCTGCATACCCATCAGGTGCGCTGGCACTGGGTCAAGGGCCACGCCGGCCACGACGAAAACGAACGCGCCGATCAGCTGGCGCGCGATGGGCTGATCGAAAACAAAGCGAAGCGTTGAGGTTCACCGCTTTATCGTCATGGCCGGGCTTGTCCCGGCCATCCACGATGTTCTGCGAGAACGTGGATGCCCGGCGCAAGGCCGGGCATGACGTCTCATTTACATTCAGCCAAGTCGCTTCAGCTCAAAGCTGCCCGAGCAGCGTGTCGCCGCCGGACACTTCGACCTTGCCGGGGTTCGGCTCGAGGTTGAACTTGGTGACGACGCCGTCTTCCACCAGCATCGAATAGCGCTTCGAGCGGATGCCGAGGCCATTGCCCGAGGCGTCCAGCTCCATGCCGATCGCCTTGGCGAATTCGGCGTTGCCGTCGGCGAGGAAGATCGCCTCGTCGCGCAGGTCGGTGTCCTTCTTCCAGGCGTTCATCACGAAGGCATCGTTGACGGAGACCACCGCGATGGTCTCGACGCCCTTGTCCTTCAGCGCATAGGCGTTGAGGAAAATGCTCGGCATGTGCATCTTGTGGCAGGTGCCGGTATAGGCGCCGGGCACCGCGAACAGCGCCACCTTCTTGCCTTTGAAGACATCGTCGGTGCTTTTGACCTGCGGACCTTCCGCGGTCATCACGCGAAATTTTGCTTCGGGCAGTTTGTCGCCAACTTTGATGGTCATCGTCGATCTCTCCAAAAAATGCGGATGGCTGTCTTTAAACCGGCCCGGCGGCCGGCACAATATTGGCCAAGCGCCGGAAGCAGTTCGTAGGGTGGGCAAAGCCACCGATCACGCGAAGCGCGATTGGTGGCGTGCCCACCGAAACACTTCAAGGACGATGCGAGACCGTCGGTGGGCACGGCGCAAGAGCGCCTTTGCCCACCCTACAGGCTTGCCGTTTTGGCTTACGCCGCCGCCTTCTTCTCGTCGCGCAATTCGCGGCGCAGGATCTTGCCGACATTGGTCTTCGGAAGTGAGGTGCGGAATTCGATCTGTTTGGGCACCTTGTAGTTGGTCAGCTGGGTGCCGCAGAACTTGATGATGTCCTCGGCGCTGAGGTTCGGATCCTTGCGGACGATAAAGGCCTTCACCGCCTCGCCGCTGCGCTCGTCGGCGACGCCGATGACCGCGCATTCCAGCACGCCGGGATGGCTGGCGATGACGTCCTCGACCTCGTTCGGATAGACGTTGAAGCCGGACACCAGGATCATATCCTTCTTGCGATCGACGATCTTGGTGAAGCCGTCCGCGCTCATGATGCCGATGTCGCCGGTGCGGAAATAGCCGTCCGCGGTCATCACCTTGGCGGTCTCGTCGGGCCGGTTCCAGTAGCCGGACATGATTTGCGGGCCCTTGGCGCAGATCTCGCCGGGCTCGCCGAGCGGCACTTCCTTGCCGTCGTCGTCGCGGATCGAAAGCCAGGTCGAGGGCACCGGCACGCCGATGGTGCCGTTGAACTGGTCGACGTCGGCGGGGTTGCAGGTCAGGGTCGGCGCGGTTTCCGACAGCCCGTAGCCTTCGGCGATGAAGCAACCGGTGGTTTTCAGCCAGGCTTCCGCGACGGCTTTCTGCACCGCCATGCCGCCGCCGTTCGAGATCTTCAGCTTGGAGAAATCGACCTGATCAAAGCCCGGCGTATGCAGCAGGCCGTTGTAGAGCGTGTTGACCGCCGGGAAGCTGTTGACCTGATACTTCATCAGTTCCTTCACGAAGCCCGGCATGTCGCGCGGGTTCGGGATCAGCAGGTTGACGCCGCCGGCGCGCATTGCCAGCAGGAAGCAGGCCGTCAGCGCGAAGATATGATACAGCGGCAGCGCGCAGACGATGAACAGCTGCTCGACATGCGGCGGCTTGCGCAGCGCCGGCTGCAGCCAGGCGTCGTTCTGCAGCACATTGGCGAGGATGTTGCGGTGGAGCAGCGTTGCGCCCTTGGAGACGCCGGTGGTGCCGCCGGTATATTGCAGGAAGGCGACATCGTCGCGGCTGATCTGCGGCTTGTTGAGCTTCAGGCCGCGGCCGGCGCTAAGCGCGTCGTTGAAGGACACCGCGCCGGGCAGCGTATAGGCCGGCACCATCTTCTTGACGCGTCGGACCACCAGATTGACGATCACGCCCTTGAGCCCGAGCATGTCGCCCATGCTGCCGACGATGACATGCTTCACGGCGGTCTTCGCGATCACCTGCTGCACGGTGGAAGCAAAATTCTCCAGCACGATGATCGCTTCGGCGCCGGAATCCTTGAGCTGGTGTTCCAGCTCGCGCGGCGTGTAGAGCGGATTGACGTTGACCACCGCATAGCCGGCGCGCAGCACCGCGGCGGTCGCCACCGGATATTGCAGCACGTTCGGCATCATCAGCGCGACGCGCGCGCCTTTGGCGAGGCCCTTGCTCTGCAGATAGGCGCCGAGCGCCATCGACATCTCGTCGAGCTCGCGATAGGTGATCGACTTGTCCATGCAGATGAACGCCTTGCGGTCGCGAAACTTCGCAAAGCTTTCTTCCAGCAGATCGACCAGCGACGGATACAGATTCACGTCGATGTCCGCCGGCACGCCGGCCGGATATTGCTTGAGCCAGATCCGCTCCATGGCCTTCCCCCTTACGTATTATTTCGCGGGAGTATTGAGCAAAGCGGCCATCGATAGCAAGGCGCGCCGCAACATGGCGTCGGCTTTGATAGTGTGCGGCGCTATCGACGAAGGTCTAGGTGCGCGGCGCGGGCGTGGCGGCCGGCTTGGCTTCACCGGTCGTGGCCTTGGGCGCAGGCTTGGCGGCGGCTTTCGGCTTGGCCGGAGTTGCCGGTTTGGCGGCAACGGCAACCGCCGGCTTGGCGACGGGTTTTGCCGCAGCGGCAGCCGGCTTGGCCGCGGCGTCCGGCTTTACCGCGGCTTGCTTGGCGCCGGCCGGTTTGGCTGCCGGCTTCGCCGCGGCTGTCGCCGCAGGCTTGGCGTCCTTGGCATCGGCTGCCGCATCCGGCTTCTTCGCCGCGATCCGCGACTTCTTGCCCTTCGGCTTCGGCGTCTGCCTGGCTTCTTCCACGGCGTTGGCCGCGATCAGGTCGGCGCCGGTCTTCTTCGGGCCGATATAGACGATCACGGGCTCGGACGGCGCCGGTGCCGCGGCGATCATATCGAGCGGCCGCAGCGTCGGCGGTTGCAT
>JAQGKA010000300.1 GCA_028290355.1 Tardiphaga sp.
TGAGGGTGCGTGGCATGCGGGCGCGGGCGCGGCCCTTTTCCAGCATCGTCATCATTGGCAGCACGAAGGCGGCGGTCTTGCCGGTGCCGGTCTGGGCGATGCCGAGCACGTCGCGGCGCGCCAGCACGTGAGGAATCGCCTGTTCCTGGATGGGGGTGGGGGTGGTGTAACCGGTGGCCGCGACTGCGGCGAGCACCTTGTCGGACAAGCCGAGATGGGAAAAGGACATTGAGCCTCTGTTATGGGGGAATGATCTCAAACGAAAACCGGAAGACCACTTTTCGGGATCATGCCTCTGGAAGAAACCGCCGCTTGGATTCACGGAAAACACTGTCGCGCTCAACCCCGGAGCGGCACACTAAATTGCACGGGGATCTCAGGGCGCAGACAGGCGGCTTAGTCGAGATATCGCGTTTCGATACCGGGCCGCGTCGAGGCGGAAGATAGGGCCGAATTGGCGGAAGTCAATGCATCAAATGTCGGCAGAAGCGAAAAAGCTTAATGTTTTCGCAGGAATGACGGTCGAATGACGATGGTCGGGGCGCGCCTGAACCGAACAGGACCGCGGCCAAATCACCACTCATAGCGCGCCACGCCCTTGCCGGCGTAGGAGCGGGTCACCTGCGAGAACTCGCCTTCGAAGGTGGCGGCGAGCGAGATGCCGCTGATGAACTTCATCTCGGCCGAGGCCGTGGTCAGCGCGGCGTCATGCGCCGCTGCTGCGCCATTCACGACGAAGCTCGCGCCGGGCAGCGACATGAACGTCGCCGATGCGGCGCGGTCGGTGTTGAAATCATGCGCCCATGCCGCGCGGCCGCGCAGCGTCAGCAGCGCATCGCCGACCGCGTAGGATTTGTCGGTGCGCAGGCCGAGTTCGCTGCGGGTGTCGTTCACGGTCTTGGATGTGTAGCTGAGCGCGAAGGCGTTGCTGCCGGCGACGGCGGTTTCCGCATAGGCCGGCAACATGACGGCGGTGAACTGGACGGCGGCGTAAGGCGTGAGACCGAGGCCGCCCTGCCATGACGTGACGGTGCGATTGCCGACTTCAAAACGTCCCGAAAACGTATTGGGGCTGAAACGCGCCTGCAACTGATCCGTCATCACGCTGCGGTTGGTGGTGACGTCCTGCCAGCCATAGGCCAGTGCACCGGACAGATAGGTCGAGCCGATGCTGTGGCGCACGAAGCCGCCGATCTGGAACAGGTCGGAGCGACCGGAGCCGCCGCCGGTCACGCTGAAGCTGGTGCCGCCGCCGGCCATCGCAAAACCGGCGACGGTGCTGGGCGAGATCAGATAGTCGGCGCCGACGGCGACGCCGCCGATGCGGCTGCTCGATGTATTCGAACCGGCGGCCGCATTGCCATCGGTGGTCTGCGTACCGCCGAAGCCCGACGCCCACACGCTCCAGCGAGGATCATAGGCTTGCGCCAGCGGCGCCTTGGTGAACATCGCATAGGCATCGCGCGCCGCACGGCTCTTCGCTGTCGATACATAGGCGCTGGCATTGCCGTCGTCGGCGAATCCCATCGCGCCCGGCGCCGTGCCGCCGCGACCTGCTGCAAAGACGTCGGTCATCGATCCCATGAACTGCGTCGTCGCCCCCATGGCGATCTGCTGCGATCCCGTTGCAGTCTCGCCGGAGGCCTGCGTCAGCCCGGTGGCGGTCAGTCCGCCATAGACAAGCGGGATGCCGCCATTGCGGTTGAAGTAACTGACCAGCGCGCTGCCGACGCCGGACTGGTTACCGCTGAGGCCGGTGTTCGGCGGCGCGATGAAGGCAAGCGCCAGATCCAGATAGGCATTGTTGGCGTCGTAGCTCAGGCTGGTCTTGAAGCCCGATGGCAGATTGGTGTTGATCTGGGAGCCGAAGGTGCTGCCACCAAGGCCGCCGACGGCATTGAGAACGGTATATTGCCTGGCGACGTAAGTCCCCGCCGCGAAGCTGGCATTCACCGTCGCGCCTGACAGCGTCGCTGTTCCCGTGACGTTGACGCGGTCGGCATTGGCGGGCGAGACCTCAATCATGTAGCTCGACGCCGCCGTGAGCACGAGATTGCCCTGCACGGTCAGCAGGCCGATCGAATTGCCCGGCGCCAATGTGCCGCCGTTGATGGTGGTGTTACCAACGATGCCGTTGCCGCCAAGCGTGCCGCCGCTGTTCACCGTGACGCCGCTCGATGCCAGGATCGAGCCGTTCACGCTCAACGTGCCGCCGTTCACCGTCGTCGCGCCTGTATAGGTGTTGGTGCCCGACAGGATCATCGTGCCGGTCCCGGTCTTCACCAGCGAGGCGCCGGTGCCGCCGCCATTGCCGCCATCG
The DNA here is from genome assembly GCA_028290355.1 of Tardiphaga sp. Classification (GTDB taxonomy): domain Bacteria; phylum Pseudomonadota; class Alphaproteobacteria; order Rhizobiales; family Xanthobacteraceae; genus Tardiphaga. The sequence continues at coordinate 2,321 of JAQGKA010000300.1, forward strand.
CTGATGACGCCGGTGACGTCGGTCGAGCGATTGTTGCCGCCGACCGTCAGTTCGTTCTGGCCCAGGCTGAAAGTGCCGCCGCCGTTGAGCGAGCCGGCGCTGAGCTTGTGATCGTTGTTGGGCCCGGTCGAGAAGCTGAAATCCGTGTTGCCAAAGGCGCCATTGGTGATGGCGGCGTTGCCGGCCGTGGTGGTGTCGAAGAAATATATGGTGCTG
>JAQGKA010000125.1 GCA_028290355.1 Tardiphaga sp.
CGAGCCGCCGCAGCCACGCACGCAGCAGCGGCGACGCCTTGAAGGCTTCCGGAAATACCCGGCCGCTGGAGCCCACAAATGTCGGCTGTCCCAACACCTCGCTCCACGTTCGCAAGGCTTCCGGCGAAAACTCCTCGATCGCCGGCGCAAGATGCGTTGTCGCCGCACTATAGCGCGCGAGAAACACCGGCAGCGTTTCGCTGTGGGTGAGATTGAGTCCGCCGCGCCCGGCCATGAGAAACTTGCGGCCGACCGACGGCATCGCGTCATAGATGGTGACGCGTCCGCCGCCTTGCGCGATCACTTCCGCCGCCATCAAACCGGCGGGGCCTGCGCCGATCACCGCGACGTCGCCTGGCAAAACGTCCGTCACGAGAACACATCCGATCGCGCGATGTTGAAAAGGAATCTAGACCTTGACGCCGAGCCGCGTCGCGGCCTGCTCGACATATTTCTGGGTCTGCTGAAAGGCGCCTTCCAGCGCCCTTGCCTTCGACATATCACTGATCCCTGCGAAATGCGTGGCGATTGCGTCCGGCGTCCAATCGGATTCTGCAAGGTTGACGCCCTCGCTTTCCAGCAGCTTGATCACTGCGAACGAGCCGGCGCCGGCGCCCATGATGGTTTTCGTCGGCGCGTTGTCGCTGAGCAGGAACAGCACCGCCGGCGTGATCGCTTCGGGTTTCATCAGCGCCAGCGCCTGCGGCGGCAGCAGCTCTTCGGTCATGCGCGTCGCCGCGGTCGGCGAGACGGTGTTGACACGGATGTCGGTCTTGCGTCCCTCCTCGGCCAGCACGTTCATCAAGCCGACCATGCCGGTTTTTGCCGCGCCGTAATTGGCCTGGCCGAAATTGCCATAGAGGCCCGACGACGAGGTGGTGAGGGCGATGCGGCCGTAATTGCGCTGGCGCATGCCGTCCCACACCGCCTTGCAGCAGTAGAACGTGCCGGTGAGATGCACGTCGAGGACTTTCGCGAAGTCTGCCAGCTCCATCTTGGCGAAGGACTTGTCGCGCAGGATGCCGGCATTGGCGCACATCAGATCGACGCTGCCCCATTCGGCGACGGCGCGATCGACCATCGCGGTGACCTGCTCGTAGTTCGAGACGTCGGTCCCGTCGGCGATGGCGATGCCACCGGCAGCGCGGATTTCCTCCACCACCGTTTCCGCCGCGGTCAGCGATCCGCCGCTGCCGTCGCGCGCGCCGCCGAAATCATTGACCACGACCTTCGCGCCACGGCTGGCCAGGCCCAGCGCATGCGCGCGGCCCAGTCCGTTGCCGGCACCGGTAACGATGGCGACGCGACCGTCAAATCGGATGCTCATGATGTCAGCCCCTTAGATGAAATAGGTCAGTGCAAGCCAGTCGGCGACCAGCGCCGGCTTGGTCTCGCCTTCGATCTCGACATTGACGCCGACGCGGGTGAACAATTCCTTCGGCGCGCACATCCGCGCCTCTTTCAGCGTGAAGTGGCCGCGGACGCGGGTGCCGGCACGCACCGGCGAAACGAAGCGCAATTTGTCAAACCCGTAATTGACGCCCATGGCGACGTTGCCGAGCTTTGGCAGCGCCTCATAGGAGAACACCGAGATCAGCGACGTCGTCAGAAAGCCGTGGGCGATGGTCGAGCCGAACGAGGTCTCGCGGGCGCGGACCGGATCGATATGGATGAACTGATGATCCTCGGTGGCGTCGGCGAAGACGTCGATCCGTTTCTGATCCACCATATGCCACGACGATACGCCGATGTCCTGTCCAACCATGCCGATATAGGCGTCGCGTTCCATCAAAGAAGTCATTCAATCCTCGCTGTTGCTGGCCGCACATTCCACAGCAAGGGGGTGTTGGCCAAGCGAAATTTGTGCGCTGCGGCCATGCACGGGCATGGCCAACGGCATTCAGGTCTCCGGTAATCCGCTCGGCCGCGCGGCCTGCAAGGCCGGAAAATCCTCTTCACGGAACTCGATGCCGCGTAGCGCGTCGTCGCGATCGTTGGCCTGTTCGAGGCGCCGCAGCTGCACGCGGCGGATCTTGCCGGAGATGGTTTTCGGCAATTCAGTGACCAGTTCGATGCGGCGAATCCGCTTGAACGGCGCGAGACGGAGATGCAGATACTCGAAGATCGACAGTGCCGTCGCCGCCGATCGCTCGGTGCCGGCGACCAGCAGCACATAGGCCTTCGGAATTGCCAGCCGGATCGGGTCATGGCTCGGCACCACCGCGGCTTCAGCCACGGCATCGTGCTCCAGCAAGATGCTTTCCAGCTCGAACGGGCTGATCCGGTAGTCCGAGGATTTGAACACATCGTCGGAGCGGCCAACGAAAGTGAGATAGCCGTCGTCGTCGGCAAACACCACATCGCCGCTGCGATAGAGGTCGCCATCGGCGCCGCTGACGCTGCCGTCGTCGGCCTGATAGCCCTGCATCAATCCGGCGGGCCGATCGGCGCCAAGCACAAGGCTGACCTCGCCCTCCTGCGCCAGATTGCCGTCGGCGTCGGTGATCCTCACCTGGTAGCCCGGCAACGGCCGGCCCATGGAGCCAATCTTCACCTTCTGCCCCGGCGAATTGCCGGCCAGTGCCGTGGTCTCGGTCTGGCCGTAGCCATCGCGGATGGTGAGGCCCCACGCCGCGCGAACCTGATCGATCACCTCCGGATTGAGCGGCTCGCCGGCACCGCAGACCTCGCGCAGCGCGACCTTGAAGGTCGCGAGCTTCTCCTGGATGAACAGGCGCCACACCGTCGGCGGAGCGCAGAGCGTGGTGACACCGCAACGGCCGATGGTGGCGAGCAGGCCCTTGGCGTCGAAACGCGGCTGGTTGACCACGAACACCGTGGCGCCGGCATTCCACGGCGCGAACAGGCAGCTCCAGGCATGCTTGGCCCAGCCCGGCGAAGAGATGTTGAGATGGATGTCGCCCGGCTGCAGCCCCAGCCAGTACATGGTCGAGAGCCCGCCGATGGGATAGCTGCGCTGGCTGTGCCGCACCAGCTTTGGTTTGGCCGTGGTGCCCGAGGTGAAATACAGCAACATCGGATCGTCGGCTTTGGTCGGGCCATCGGCCACGAACTTGTCCGGGAAATCCGCGGCCTGTTCGAACGGCAACCATCCGTCGTGCGCCTTTGATGCCCCTGCCACCACGCGAATGATGTCTTTTCCGCCAAGACCGGCGAACTTCGCGATCTGGTCCTGCGATGCCACCACGATTTTGGCATGACCACGATCAAGCCGATCGCGCAGTTCGTCCGTCGTCAGCAGCGTCGTCGCCGGGATGACGACGACGCCAAGCTTCATCGCCGCCAGCATGGTCTCCCACAACGGGACAACATTGCCGAGCAGCAACAGCAGATGATCGCCGCGCTTCAGCCCCTGCGCACGCAAAAAATTCGCGACCTGGTTGGAGCGACGCGAAAGCGTCTCAAACGACAGCTTCGTCTCGCGATTGCTGCCGGCATCGACGATCCACAGCGCGGTGCGGCCTTTGCTGTCGGCATTGCCAGCCAATTCCGCATCGAACCAATCCAGCGCCCAGTTGAAGTCGACCGGATCGGGCCAGCGGAAGCCAGCAACCGCCTTGTCGTAATCGGTGCGATGCTGGAGCAGAAAGGCGCGTGCTTGCTGGAATGTCGTCATGCGCGCCGACCGCTACTTGCCGGCCAGATGCCGCAGCTGATGGATGATCCCCGAGAAATCCACACCGCCGTGGCCGGCTTTCTCGAAGGTCTCATAGATGCTCTCGGCATGGGCGCCGAGCGGCGTCACCGCACCGGCGGCCTTCGCGGCTTCCTGCGACAGCCGCAGATCCTTCAGCATCAGCGCCGCGGCAAAGCCCGGTCTGTATTCGTTGTTCGACGGCGAGGTCGGCACCGGACCCGGCACCGGGCAATAGGATGTCAGCGACCAGCACTGGCCCGACGACGTCGAGGCGACATCGAACAGCGCCTGATGCGACAGACCGAGCTTTTCAGCCAGCACAAAGGCTTCGCTGACGCCGATCATGGAAATACCCAGGATCATGTTGTTGCAGATCTTCGCCGCCTGCCCCGCGCCGGCGTCACCGCAATGTACGATCTTCTTGCCCATCGCTTCCAGGATCGGCTTGGCAGCCGCAAACGCCTTGGCGTCGCCACCGGCCATGAAGGTCAACGTGCCAGCTTTCGCGCCGCCGGTGCCGCCCGACACTGGCGCATCGATCGACGGCAGATGATGTTCGGCGGCGAGCGCGTGCGACTTCCGCGCGCTTTCCACATCGATGGTCGAGCAATCGATCATCAGCGTGCCCTTGGCGACTGCCGGAATGATCTCGCTCCACACCGACAGCACGTGCTTGCCCGCGGGCAGCATGGTGATAACGACCTCCGCATTCTTCACCGCATCGGCCGCCTTCGCGGCGATGGTCACACCGTCCGCCTTCGCCGCATCGCGCGACGCCGGCGTCAGATCGAAGCCATGAACGCTGTGGCCGGCCTTGACGAGGTTGGCGGCCATCGGGCCGCCCATGTTGCCGAGACCGATGAATGCAATGCTGGTCATGTCCTGCCCTCGCCTTTTGTTTTTGTAACGTTCGTCAGAATGTCAGTTCGTCCTTGCCGCGTGGCGCAAAGTAGCGCGCGATCATCTCGGGCGTCACCTCTTCAAGACGTGCGGGCTGCCATTTCGGATGGCGGTCCTTGTCGATCACCGCGGCACGGATGCCTTCCGGAAAATCGTGATTGACGAAGATCTCCAGCGCGGCGACGTATTCGCGAATGAGGCATTCCTTCAGCGACGCCGCCCCCCGCGCCATGCGCAGCAGTTTTAGCGTCAGCTTCAGACCGGTTGGAGATTTTTCCAGGATCATGCCCAGCGCGGCTTGTGCAAATTCGGATTGGTGGTGCGCCAGCGCGGTAACGATCTCTTCGATGCTGTTCTGGCCGAACAGCGCGTCGATCGTCGCCTGCTGTGCGGCGATCGGCGCTTTGGGGTTCGAGATCGCAAAGCGATCCATGATTGCGCGCACGTCGTCGTTCGTAGCTTTCTCGGGTGCTTGTGTCAGCGCTTCGCGCAGCGCCGGCCAACTGTTGGAAGCCACCAAGACATCCGCGAGACGCGCATACACCGCATCAGCACCAGTCATGGTCGTGCCAGTCAACCCATAGTAAGTGCCTAGCTCGCCGGGCGCGCGCGACAGCAACCAGGTGCCGCCGACATCCGGAAAGAAGCCGACGCCGACTTCCGGCATGCCCATCTTGGTCTTGTCGGTGACGATGCGGTGGCTGCCATGGGCCGAAAGCCCGACGCCACCGCCCATCACGATGCCGTCCATAAAGGCGACATAGGGTTTAGGAAACGACGCGATGCGCGCGTTGAGGATGTATTCTTCGCGCCAGAAGATCTTGCCGAGATCGCCGCCGGCGCGCGCGCTTTCGTAAAGACCGCGAATGTCGCCGCCGGCGCACAGCCCACGCTCGCCCGCGCCTTCCAGCAGGATCAGCGCCACCTTCGGATCGGCTTCGAAGGCATCAAGCGCAGCGTCGATGCCGCGGGTCATTTCCAGCGTCAGCGCATTCAGTGCCTTCGGACGATTCAGCCGGATCACGCCGGCCGCACCTTCGCGGCGCACGATCAGATCGGGCTCGGCGCTCACCGCCGACGCAATAGCCGTGGTCATCGCGCGCCCTCGATCAATTTGCGCGCCACGATCAGCCGCATGATTTCATTGGTGCCTTCTAGTATCTGGTGCACCCGCAGATCGCGGACGATCTTCTCGATGCCATATTCGCTGAGATAACCATAGCCGCCATGCAACTGCAGCGCCTGGTTGGCGACCTCGAAGCCGACATCGGTTCCGAAGCGCTTGGCCATCGCGCAAAGCATGGTCGCATCGGCATCCTTGCGATCGAGCGCTGCCGCCGCGCGCCAGACAAAGGTACGCGCGGCTTCCAGTTCGGTCGCCATGTCGGCGAGCCGAAACTGCAGCGCCTGGAATTCATCGAGGCGCTTGCCGAACGCCTTGCGCTCTTTCATGTAGGCCAGCGACTTGTCGAGCGCGGATTGCGCGCCGCCGAGCGAACACGCCGCGATGTTGAGCCGACCGCCGTCCAGTCCGGCCATGGCAATCTTGAAACCGATGCCCTCCTCGCCGAGCCGGTTGGCGACGGGCACGCGGGCATTCTCAAAGATCACCGCGCAGGTCGGCTGCGCGTTCCAGCCCATCTTGCGCTCATTGGCGCCGAACGACAGGCCGGGCGTATCGCCCTCCACCACCAGCGTCGAGATCCCTCCTGGACCGTCAGCGCCGGTCCGCACCATCACGACATAAAAGCCGGCTTTGCCCGCGCCGGAGATGAACTGCTTCTGGCCGTTGAGCACGTAGTGGTCGCCATCGATCACCGCGCGGGTACGCAGCGCCGCGGCGTCGGAGCCGGAGCCAGGCTCGGTCAGGCAATAGCTGGCCAGCAACTCCATCGTGCACAGCTTCGGCAGCCACTTCTGCCGCTGCGCCGCGTTGCCATAGGCGTCGATCATCCACGACGCCATGTTGTGGATCGAGATGAAGGCCGAGGTGGTGGGACACCCCTGCGCCAGTGCCTCGAAGATCAGCGCGGCGTCGAAGCGCGTCAGCGCGCTGCCGCCGACGTCGTCGCGAACATAGATGCCGCCCATGCCGAGCGCCGCCGCCTCGCGCATCACGTCCACCGGGAAGAACTTTTCTTCATCCCACTGGACCGCGAAGGGCGCGATTTTTTCTGCGGCGAAATCGCGCGCCATGTCGCGAACGGCGATCTGGTCCTCGTTGAGAGCGAACTGCATCATGAGTCCGCGCTCTCCGCTAATTCATCGTCGGAATCGAGAACTCCGCGCCTTCCTTGACACCGGACGGCCAGCGCGCGGTGACGGTCTTGGTCTTGGTGTAGAAGCGGATCGAATCCGGACCGTGCTGGTTGAGATCGCCGAAGCCGGACTTCTTCCAGCCGCCGAAGGTGTAGTAGGCGATCGGCACCGGGATCGGCACGTTGATGCCGACCATGCCGACATTCACTTTCGCGGCAAAATCGCGCGCGGCGTCGCCGTCACGGGTGAAGATCGCGACGCCGTTGCCGTAGTCGTGGTCGGACGGCAGCGCCAGCGCTTCGGCGTAGTCATGCGCGCGGACCACCGACAGCACCGGGCCAAAAATCTCTTCCTTGTAGATCCGCATGTCCTTGGTGACGTTGTCGAACAGGCAGCCGCCCATGTAGAAGCCATTCTCGTAGCCCTGCATCTTGAAGCCGCGGCCATCGACTGCGAGCTTGGCGCCTTCCTTGATGCCGATTTCGACGTAATCCTTGACCCGCTCCAGCGCGGCTTTCGTCACCAGCGGACCGAAATCCGCGGACGGATCGACCGACGTGCCGATCTTCAGGCTCTCGACACGCGGGATCAGCTTCTCCATCAGGCGATCGGCGGTGGTCTTGCCGACCGGCACCGCGACCGAAATCGCCATGCAACGTTCGCCGGCGGAGCCGTAGCCGGCGCCGATCAGCGCATCGACGGTCTGGTCCATGTCGGCATCGGGCATGATGATGGCGTGGTTCTTGGCGCCGCCAAAACACTGCGCGCGCTTTCCGGTCGCAGCGGCACGCTCGTAGATATATTGCGCGATCGGCGACGAGCCGACGAAACCGACGGCGCGGATATCGGGATCGTCGAGGATTGCATCCACCGCTTCCTTGTCGCCGTTGACGACATTGAGGATGCCCGGCGGCAGGCCGGCCTCGATCATCAGCTCGGCCAGCATCATCGGCACGCCGGGATCACGCTCCGAGGGCTTCAGAATGAACGCGTTGCCGCAGGCGATGGCGGGCGCGAATTTCCACATCGGGATCATCGCCGGGAAATTAAAGGGCGTGATGCCGGCGACGACGCCGAGCGGCTGCCGCATCGAATAGATGTCGATGCCGGGGCCGGCGCCTTCCGTATATTCGCCCTTCATCAGGTGCGGAATGCCGCAGGCGAATTCCACCACTTCGAGGCCGCGCTGGATGTCACCCTTGGCGTCGGGCACGGTCTTGCCGTGCTCGCGCGCCAGCCGATCGGCCAGCTTGTCGTAGTCGCGCTGCGCCAGTTCGAGGAACTTCATCATCACGCGGGCGCGGCGCTGCGGGTTGGTGGCGCCCCAGGCGATCTGCGCTTCGGCGGCATTCTCGACCGCGGCACGCAGTTCGGCTTTCGAGGCCAGCGCCACCTGGGCCTGGACGTCGCCGGTCATCGGTTCGAATACGTCGGCAAACCGTCCAGATGTGCCCTTGACCTCGCGGCCGCCGATGAAATGACCGATTGTACGCATGCGTGCCTCCCGGGAGCCGATTTTGGCCGCATGTTGAGCAGTCTTTTCGGTGTTTGGAAAGGCCCTGCGCGCGCGGCGGATTTGCGAAAATGCAGGCACGGCCTCGCGATCTGCGACGAAGGTCGCAGACGGCGATTGCCACAAAGCGTCAGTTTTTTGCGCCGGCCACGGCTTTCCCAGCCACCTTCTTGACGGCAGCTTTCCTGACAGCCGGCTTTGCCGCTGCCGCGCGACCGAGCACGGCGTCGCGGCCGGCGCTGAGCAAATCCTCGGACAGTTCGCCATTACCGGCGACCCGCGCCAGCACCAGCGTGCCCATCATGGTGGCGAGCGCCGCCATCGCCTGCTTGCGCGCAGCCTTGCCGGGCGCGCCCGGGAATTGCTCGGCCATCATCCCGATCATCTGATCGAGCTTGCCGGCAAACGCCTTGCGGGTTTTGGGGCTTTCGCGGGCGATTTCAGCGCTGAGCGCTGGCACGGCGCAGCCATGACCGGGATTGTCGCGATGCTGTGGCGAGAGATAGGCATCGACGATGGTGGACAGGCGTTGGTCCGGCGCGGCCTGCCCCGCCAACTGGCGCCAGCGGTCGGTTGAACGATCCATCGCATAGGCGAATGCTTCGATCACCAACGCTTCCCGCGAATCGAAATGCGCGTAGAAGCCACCATGGGTCAGGCCCGCGTCCTTCATCAGGTCGGCGACGCCGATGCCGTGCGCGCCCTTTTCGCGCAGCCGCACCGAGGCCTTCTTCACGATCCGCGCGTGGGTTTCGAGCTTATGTTCCTTGGAATAGCGCATCTGCGCTCCATGCCATGTCTGAGATCATATGATGCCATCTATTGCGCAACAAAACCGCATCTGTCCGAAATTTAATAGGTGTTTTGGAGTGGTTCCAAAGTGCGACATGAACGCGCGCCGCGGAAAAGATGATGATAGTCATACTAATCCGGTGCCGTCCGCTTCGCAACAGCCGCACCGCGCCACCTCTTGACAATACGGAACTTTGATCGGGAAGTGGTGCGACAAGACCGGCGATCCGCGCCGGCGATACCGGCGAGATTCCCATGCACATGCTCAATCCCCATTGCGGCGTCGAACGCGATTCCCGCGGCGTCGCTCGGCTGACGATCTGTAATGCCGGCCCGCTGAACATCCTCAATTCGGCCGTGATCAAGGGCGTGCGCGAAGGCCTCGAAGTGCTGGCGACCGAGCGGGCGATTCGCGCCCTGGTCGTGGTCGGCCAGAGCGAGAAGAGCATGATCGGCGGCGCCGACATCAAGGAGATGGCGACGCTGGATCAGGCCTCCGCCGAAAAATTCATCACCGGCCTGCGCGACCTGTGCGAGGCGGCCCGCGCGTTCCCCGCGCCGGTGATCGCACGGATTCCCGGCTGGTGTCTTGGCGGCGGACTGGAATTTGCCGCGGCCTGCGACTTCCGCATCGCCGCGCATGACGCCAAATTCGCCATGCCCGAGGTCAAGGTCGGGATTCCCTCGGTAATCCACGCCGCACTGTTGCCGCGGCTAATCGGCTGGGGCCGCGCCCGCTGGCTCATCATGACCGCGGCGACCATCGATGCACCCACCGCGCTGAACTGGGGCCTGGTTGATGTGGTGGCGCCGGAAGGTGGCCTCGATACCGCTGTGGAAAACACCATCGCCTCGATCCTGGAGTGCGGGCCGGAAGCGATGCGTTCGCAAAAAGCCCTGCTGAAGCAATGGGAAGAGTTGCCGCTGAAGGAATCGGTCAATCTCAGCGTCGGCGTGTTCGGCGAGGCCTACCTCACCGGCGAACCGCAGCGGCTGATGCAGGGCTTCATCGACCGGAAACGGTAGCCGCCTCTTCGACTTCACGACAATTTTGCCGGGGGTCCCGTTGCATATCCTGCGATGCATCATATGATGGGTGTCATCCCAATGCATCCCGCGCCTGCGCGAAGGAGCCTCCGTCATGTCCACAGCTTCAGATCCGGTCGTCATCGTTTCCGCCGCCAGAACCCCGCTCGGCCGCTTCCAGGGCGATCTGTCGTCGTTGTCAGGCCACAAGCTCGGCAGCCACGTCATCAGCGCTGCTGTGGAACGCGCCAAGTTGACGTCCGACAGGATCGACGAGGTGTTCATGGGCTGCGTGCTCCCGGCCGGTCAGGGCCAGGCCCCAGCGCGACAGGCCGCCCGCGGCGCGAAACTGCCGGACGCCACCGGCGCCACCACCATCAACAAGGTTTGCGGTTCCGGCATGAAGGCCACCATGCTGGCGCACGACATCATCAATGCCGGCTCCGCCGAGATCGTGCTGTCCGGCGGTATGGAGAGCATGACCAATGCGCCCTACCTGCTGCAGAAGGCGCGCGGCGGCTACCGCGTCGGCCATGACCGCATCATCGACCACATGCTGATGGATGGCCTGGAAGATGCCTATGAGGTCGGTCGTTCGATGGGTGACTTTGGCGAGGCCACCGCAGAAGCCTACCAGTTTACCCGCAAGGACCAGGACGTCTACGCGATGGAGACGCTGACCCGGGCTCGCAAGGCGGTCGAGGGCGGCGCCTTCAAGGCCGAGATCGCGCCGATCACCATCGTTGAAAAAGCCGGTCCGCGCGAGATCGGCAATGACGAGCATCCGCTGAAGGTCGATCCCGCAAAAATTCCGAACCTGAAGCCGGCGTTCCGTGCCAACGGCACCATCACGCCGGCCGCCTCCTCCGCCAATGCCGACGGCGCCGCGGCTTTGATTTTGGCGCGGCGCTCGCTCGCCGATCGCGACGGCCTGCCCTCGCTCGCGGTGATCCGCGGCCACGCCACCCACAGCCAGGAGCCGCAGTGGTTCACCACCGCGCCGATCCCGGCGATCCGCAAGTTGCTGGACAAGGTCGGCTGGAGCGTCGGCGATGTCGATCTGTTCGAGATCAACGAAGCCTTCGCCGTGGTGCCGATGGCAGCGCAGCGCGACCTCGGCATTCCCCGCGAGAAGATCAACATCAATGGCGGCGCCTGCGCACTCGGCCATCCCATCGGCGCCACCGGTGCGCGGCTGATCGTAACGTTGCTTCATGCGCTGGAGGCCCATGGCCTGAAGCGTGGCGTCGCGGCGCTGTGCATCGGCGGCGGCGAAGCCACCGCGATCGCGGTCGAACGCATCATTCACTAACGCACGCATTCCTTATACGCTCATCTCGGCGATGGCAGCCGGTGCGTCAACTCACGTCACGACAGGAAAATTGATGATCTCCGGATGGCTCTCGACTGCCCTCGCCCGCCGCAACATCCATTATGGATGGGCGATGATTGCCGTGACGTTCCTGACGGCGCTGGTCAGCGCAGCCGCAGTCGGTGCGCCCGGCGTCTTCATCGTGCCGCTGCAGAAGGAATTCGGCTGGAGCACTGCGGAGATTTCCTCGGCGATGTCGATCCGCTTCGTCCTGTTCGGCCTGATGGCGCCGTTCGCGGCCGCATTGATGAACCGCTACGGGCTGCGCAACGTGACGTTGTCGGCGTTGCTGGTCGTGGTCACCAGTCTTCTGCTTTCGCTGGCGATGACACAGGTCTGGCAATTGATGCTGCTGTGGGGCGTCGCGGTCGGCATCGGCACGGGCATGACGGCCCTGGTGCTCGGCGCTACCGTCGCTGCGCGCTGGTTCAATGCAAGGCGCGGACTGGTGGTTGGAATCCTTACCGCGAGTGCGGCGACCGGCCAGTTGATCTTCCTTCCAATTCTGGCGAGCATCACCGAACACAGCGACTGGCGCTGGGCACTGGCGCTGATGTGCGTGATGCTCACGGTCGCGGCGCTCGGCGTGCTGCTGGTGATGCGCGACCGCCCCAGCGATCTTGAATTGCGGCCCTATGGCGACACCAGCACGCAGCCGATCGTAGCCCCGCCGCCGAACAACGCGCCGATCATGGCGGCCGCCCTGGGCGCGCTGCGCGATGCTGCCAAGACCCGGGTATTCTGGATCCTGTTTGCGACCTTCTTCATCTGCGGCGCCAGCACCAATGGGCTGGTTCAGGTCCATCTGATTCCGATGTGCCTCGATTTCGGCATTCCGCAGATTCAGGCCGCCGGCCTGCTCGCCGCCATGGGCGTGTTCGATTTCGTCGGCACCATCGCATCTGGCTGGCTGTCGGACCGCTATGACAACCGCTACCTGCTGTTCTGGTATTACGGCCTGCGCGGCCTGTCGCTGCTGGCGCTGCCGTTCACCGATTTCTCGTTCTACGGCCTGTCACTGTTCGCCCTATTCTACGGCCTCGACTGGATCGCGACGGTGCCGCCGACGGTGCGGCTCACCGCCTCGCGGTTCGGACCCGAACGCGCCGGTCTGGTATTCGGCTGGATCTTTGCCGGCCATCAGCTCGGCGCCGCCACCGCGGCCTTCGGCGCAGGCTTGTCGCGGACCGTGCTCCTGAGCTATCTACCGGCGTTCTTCGCCGCCGGCGCACTGTGCATCGTGGCCGCACTGATCGTGCTGGCAATCGCCCGCGACAAGAAGGTCGTAGCCGCCTGATCGCGGCGCGACGGGCGCATACCTAACATCAAGACTGGATCCAACATGCGCCGTATCGTCGTGACGGGAATGGGAGCGGTATCGCCGCTCGGATGTGGCGTCGAGACCAACTGGTCCCGTCTGCTGGCGGGGCAATCCGGCATTCGCCTGCTGCCGGACGCCATGACCGCGGATCTTGCCGCCAAGGTCGGTGGCCAGGTGCCGGATATATCAGACGATCCCGAAGGCGGCTTCGATCCCGACAAGGCCGCGCCGCGCAAGGACCAGCGCAAGATGGATCGCTTCATCCTGTTCGCGCTGATGGCCGCGGATGAAGCCATCGCGCAATCCGGATGGGAGCCGGAAGACGCGCGCGCGCGCCAGCGCACCGCGACCGTGATCGCATCCGGCATCGGTGGTTTCCCGGCCATCGCGGATGCGGTGCGTACCACCGACACCAAAGGCATCCGCCGGCTGTCGCCGTTCACGGTGCCATCGTTTCTGGTCAATCTCGCGGCCGGACACATTTCCATCCGCTATGGATTCGAAGGCGCGATCGGCGCGCCAGTGACCGCCTGCGCTGCGGGCGTGCAGGCCATCGGCGATGCCGCGCGGCTCATTCGCTCCGGCGAAGCCGATGTCGCCATCGCCGGCGGCGCGGAAGCCTGCATCGACCGCGTCAGCCTCGGCGGCTTTGCCGCGGCCCGCGCACTGTCCACCAATTTCATCGAGAACCCCGAACGCGCTTCGCGGCCGTTCGACCGCGACCGAGATGGTTTTGTAATGGGCGAAGGCGCTGGCGTCGTCGTGATCGAGGAGCTTGAGCACGCGCTCGCGCGCGGCGCAAAGCCGATTGCCGAACTGATCGGCTACGGCACGACGTCCGATGCGTTTCACATGACCGCCGGACGCGAAGACGGTGACGGCGCCAAGCGCGCGATGGAGATTGCGCTGGCGCAGGCCGGCATTTCCAGCCGCGACGTCCAGCATCTCAACGCCCACGCGACGTCAACGCCGGTCGGCGATCACGGCGAACTGGAGGCGATCAAGACCATTTTTGGTACCAACGGCGGCGTCGCGATCAGCTCAACCAAATCCGCCACCGGCCATCTGCTTGGCGCCGCCGGCGGACTGGAAGCGATCTTTTCCATTCTCGCGCTGCGCGACCAGATTGCGCCGGCGACGCTCAATCTCGACAACCCCGATCCCTCCGCCGAAGGCCTCGACCTGATCCGCGGCAAGGCGCTGGCGATGAAGATCGACCATGTGCTCTCGAACGGCTTTGGGTTTGGCGGCGTCAACGCGAGCGTGGTGCTGCGGAAGATGTAGCCTCGCCTACGCTGTCATTCCGGGTCTGCGCCGTGTCGGCTACGCCGACGCCGGCGCATCCCGAAATGACAGCATTGGTGCGAAGCGCTTAGCCTACGGCCGCATCGCCAGCCGCGACGGTCCTGCGGTCCGCAACGGTTCCGCAAGCCGCGCGAATTCGCAGAGCAGTGAGCGGGTCTTCATCGGGTTGATCACCTCCTCGACCCAGAATTTTTCGGCCGAGCGGAACGGCGAGCGCAGCTTGTTGAGGCGGTCCTCGATCTCCTGCTGCTTGGCCTTGGGGTCGTCGGCAGCATCGATGTCAGCGCGATAGGCCGCTTCGATGCCGCCTTCCAGCGGCAGCGAGCCCCAATAGGCCGACGGCCACGCATAGCGCATCGAGAACCGGTTCGCAGGCTGATGCACAACGCCGGCGACGCCGAAGGCATTGCGGATGATGATCGTGCACCATGGCACCGTGGTCTGATTGACCGCGGCCATGGCACGGACGCCATGGCGGATGGTGGCCGCTTTCTCGGCCTCGAGGCCGATCATGAAGCCCGGGCAATCCATCAGATAGACCACCGGCAGATGGAAGGTCTCGGCGAGATCGACGAAGCGCACCACCTTCTGGCAGGCGTCCGCGGTCCATGAGCCGCCATAGTGAAACGGATCGCTGGCCAGCACCAGCACGGCGCGGCCTTCGAGTCGCGCAAAGCCGGTGATAATCGGGCGGCCGAAATTCGCAGCCATCTCGAAGAACGAGCCCTTGTCGACGACGGCGTCGATGATGGGGCGCATCTTGTAGACCTGACGGCGATTGCGCGGCACCGCTTTCAGCAGCGATTCTTCGGCGCGCTCGGGATCGTCGTTGCACTCAATGGTCGGCGGCAGGCCGTAGACCGACGACGGCAGATACGACAGGAACCGCCGCGCGCAGGCAAAGGCTTCTTCCTCGGTCTCGACCGCATGATCGACGCCGCCGGCGCGGGTCTGGATGTCGGAGCCGCCGAGTTCTTTCTTTTCCAGCTTCTGGCCGAGCCGCGCCACCACTGGCGGACCGGCAACGAACATCGCCGAATTCTTCGTCATCACCGAATAGTGGCTGGCCGCCAGCCGCGCGGCGCCAAGTCCCGCGACCGAACCGAGCCCGAGCCCGACCACTGGCACATGCGCCATGTTGGCGATCGTGTACCAGTACCAGCGCGTACCGCCGACACCGCCGGGCAGATTGGCCGCGCCCTTGGTCTCGATGGTCTTCACCGAACCGCCGCCGCCGGAGCCTTCGATCACCCGGATGATCGGCAGCCGGAAATCATGGGCCATCTCCTCGGCCATCATCGGCTTGGCGGAAATCGACGCATCGGCCGAGCCGCCGCGCACCGTAAAATCGTCACCGACCACGACGACCGGGCGGCCCTCGATCTTGCCGCGGCCAAATACGCAGTTCGCCGGCGTCAGATGCGTCAGTTCGCCTTCGGCGTTGTACTCGCCGACGCCGGAGACCGTGCCGACCTCGTGAAAGCTTTTGGCGTCGATCAGCTTGTCGATGCGCTCACGAACCGTGAGCCGGCCCTGGTCATGCTGCCGCTTGACCTTGTCAGCGCCGCCCATCTCCCGCGCGAATGCTTCGCGCCGGGCGAGGTCGTCGAGTTCCGGCTTCCAGTTCATTCACATCCTCCGTGGGCATTTTCTTTTGGATTGTTGGCGCCGGCGGCGCATCGGAAACAGGCGCGCTGGTGAGCCCGCTTTCGGCATTCTGCACCATCAGGCTGATGGTGCTGCTCAGCTTCAGCAGGATCGGTGCGACCTCGTCATGCAGGCGCTGCTCGTCATACATCGCCGACAACAGTCCAATGGTGACGACCACGAAGGTCTGGTACTGCGGCGACCAGATCGGCGTCGCGATGCCGGTGATGTGCGGACTCCACATGCCGCCCGCAGTGACATAGCCGTGCTCGCGCAGCGACTGACGGTTACGCTCAATCTTGCTGCGCAGGATTTTGGAATCTTCCAGCATCTCGCGCGACATGTCGGTGATCAGTGCGCTGCCTACATCTTCATCCAACGCCGCTGTGTAAGCATGACCTGCCGCGGTGCGTCCCATCGCTATGCGGCTGCCCGTCGTCGAATGCAGACCGAGCGCGTGATCGGCGCGGGCATATTCCAGATAGACCATGTGGAAGCGGTCGGGGATCGTGAAGCCGATGGTGCCGGGGATCTGCTCGGCCACTTCCTGCAGCCGCAGCCGAATCAGGTTGCGCACCTGCAGTCCGCGCATCATCGAGGTGCTCATCGCCACGGCGCTGGGGCCGATGCGATATTTCTGATCGCCGGGCAGATAGGCCAGCTGACCCATGCGGGTGAGCGTATGCGTGAGCCGCGACACGGTAGAGCGCGGCAGGCCGCAGCGATTGGAGATTTCGAGATTGCCGAGCCGGGCTTCGTGACCTTCGAAGCAGCGCAGGATATCGAAGGCGCGCGATACCACCTGGATCACATCGCCATCGCCTGCCAGATCGCTGGCGAGCATACCTTGTTTGCTAAGCCGTTCCGAGCGTCGTCCCATGATGCGTTCCCCAAAAGGACGGCGCATCTCCCGGGACCGAGCCGTTGGCTCCTCCCGATACGCGCCGCCATCCCATTCCGTTCTGCGGAATTATATTCCACTTGCGGCCTACGCTACCTCAGGCAATCTGCCGCCACAACACCCAGCTGCTCGTTTCCTTTCATCCTTACGCAGGTTCGGTCGCCACAACGCCACATCTTTGGCGAGCAGTCGTTGGCGCGACCGCGGAGAATGCCATGTCAGACATCAGGATCATCAGCGAAGTCGCCGGCCGTATCTGCGCGTTGCCGCTCGAGGCGGGCGCGGCCGTCAGCGAAGGCGATGAAGTCGCGTTCGTCGAAGCCATGAAGATGGAAATTCCGGTCGCCGCTCCCGCGACCGGAACGATCAAATCGATTCTCGTTGCACTCGACGATGTTGTTGCCGAAGGACAATTGCTCGCCATCGTCGAGACTTGAGCGCCACCACAACTGCTTCATGAACTCGCTGCGACGTTCTGTCTGAGACGACGCAGGTCCAATCGTCTAAGGAGATTTCGAGACGTTGCCATCGCCTGCGCGCGATGACATGATCATCAGAAGAAAAACGCAATTCGCACAAGCGGATGCATTTGGGGAGGGAAACATGCTTCATCGCATCATAGCGCTGGCGTCCGTTGCCGTGCTCGGCACAGCGACTACTTTATCCGCACAAGATATCAAGCTGCCGCCGACCATGGCGATGACGGCCTACGACACCGGCACCGCCGGTTTCAATATCTCCGTCGCCGTCGGCAAGATGTTCAAGGACAAATACTCGACCGACGTTCGCGTGCTCCCCGCCGGCAACGACGTCGCCCGCCTTGCGCCGTTGCGCGCCGGCCGCGCGGTGGTTTCCGCGATGGGATCCGGTTCTTACTTCGCGCAGGAAGGCGTGTTCGAATTCGGCTCCAAGGAATGGGGCCCGCAGCCGCTGCAGGTCCTGCTCGGATCGGTCGACTGCAACGGCGGCTCGGTCGGCGTCGCCCGTGACACCGGCATCACGCAGCTGAAGGAATTGCGCGGCAAGCGGCTCGGCTTCGTGGTCGGTTCGCCCGCGCTGAACCAGAATGCGCTGGCCATCATCGCCTTCGCCGGCCTGACGCAGAAGGACGTCAAGATTGTCGAGTTCGCGAGCTATGGCGCGATGTGGAAGGGCCTCGTCAACAACGATGCCGATGCCGGCTTCGCCACCACCATCACCGGCCCTGCCCGCGAACTCGAAAGCTCGCCGCGCGGCATCGTCTGGCCGCCGTTGCCGCACGCCGACAAGGAAGGCTGGGACCGCGTCCGCAAGGTCGGCGCCTTCTTCACGCCGCTGCTGGCCACCTGCGGTGCCGGCATCACGCCGGAAAAGCCGATCGAACTCGGCACCTATCCCTATCCGGTCTTCGTGACCTACGGAACGCAGCCGCCCGAACTGATCCATTCGATCGTCAAGGCGATGATCGACAATTACGACGCCTACAAGGACGGCGCGCCGGGCGCCGGCGGACTTGCCGCGAAGCGCCAGACCATGAAGTGGGTGGTGCCGTTCCATCCCGGCACGGTGAAGGCTCTGAAGGAATCCGGCAACTGGACCGACGCGGATCAGGCCCACAATGACGGCCTGTTCAAGCGCCAGGCGGTGCTCGCCGCGACGTGGACCGCCTACGCCAAGGGCACGCCACCATCAGGCGAAAAGGAATTCCTCGAGGGCTGGATGGCCGCGCGCGGCGCCGCACTCGCCAAGGCCAGCATGTCGAACGGCTTCGAATAACATCGCCTCGCACGACATCCGTCGCGGTCGCTCACGATTGGGATTTACCATGTCATCCACCTCACCCGATCGTGTGCTGACCGCGTCGGACGTACCGCCGAAAATGGACATCGACGATCCCCATGGGGTCGCCGATCTCCAGGAATCCGAAGTCACGCGGATTCGCGCACTACACGGCGTCTGGCGCTGGGCGCTGATCGTGGCCACCACCGCCACCATCTTCCTGTGCATCAACCAGCAATTCTCGCTGCGTTTTTTAATCGACTACACCCAGCTCAACACCGAGTATTTTTATCTCCTCATCGCCCTGATGCTGCCGTTCACGTTCCTGATCTTCCCGGGCACGGCCAAGGCCAATCTCGACCGCGTGCCCTGGTATGACATCGTGCTGTTCGTCGGCACCTTTGCCGCCGCGATCTTTCTGATGATGAACATCCGCAAGGCCGCGCAGTTCGGCTGGGAGTTCGACGGCGCACCGAAACCAGTGATCGCCGCCGGACTCGTGATGTGGTTCGTACTGATGGAGGCGCTGCGCCGCACCGGCGGCTGGAGCCTGCTGCTCAGCGTCGCACCCTTCACGCTGTATCCGCTGTTCGCCGATGCCAAATGGCTTGGCCCGTTTCGCGGCACCCAATCGACGATCGAGCAGACCACCGCCTATCATGTGCTGTCCGGCGAAAGCCTGCTGGGGATCCCGATCCAGGCCTTTGCCGACACGGTGATCGGCTTCCTGGTGTTCGGCACCGCGCTGATGATGACCGGCGCCGGGAAATTCTTCATCAACATCGCCTTTGCCATGTGCGGCACGTTTCGCGGCGGCGCTGCGAAGGTCTGCATCTTCGCCTCGGGCCTGCTCGGTACCGTCGGCGGCAGCATCGTCTCCAACGTACTGACCGCGGGCACCATGACGATCCCGGCGATGAAGAAGACCGGCTTCACGCCGTCCTATTCCGCGGCGATCGAGGCTTGCGCCTCCACCGGCGCGGTGCTGGCGCCGCCCGTGCTCGGCGCCACCGCCTTCGTGATGGCGCAGTTCATGAACACCAGCTACGCCGA
>JAQGKA010000368.1 GCA_028290355.1 Tardiphaga sp.
ACTCGATCTGCTCGCCGAACACGGACTCGCCATTGCTGCGATCCTGGCGATTTCCGTGGTGATCACGCTGCTGGTGACGGTGGCGACGTTCCTGATCGCGAATCGCCTGATGACGCGTGGAAAGAGCGCGTCATGACGCCGAACCCGTTTTCGCTTTGGGTTTATCTGTCGCAGACGCCACTGCTGTGGCTGACGGTGACGCTGCTGGTCTACGCCACCGCCGACGCGATATCGCTCGCGACCGGCCGGCATCCCTTCGCCAATCCGGTGTTTCATTCGATGTGGATCATCGCGGCGTTCCTGCTGCTCACCAGCACCTCCTACACGACGTATTTCGGCGGCGCGCAGTTCGTGCACTTTTTGCTCGGACCGGCGACGGTGGCGCTGGCGGTGCCGCTCTATGAAAATCGCAAGGTGGTGGCCGCGGCGATCCTGCCGATGCTGGCGGCATTGGTGGTCGGCTGCGCCACCGCGATCGTCTCGGTGGTCGTGCTGGCGCAAGCCTTTGGCCTGCCGCACAACATCGTGTTGTCGCTGGCGCCGAAATCGGTCACCGCCGGCGTTGCCATGGGCATCAGCGAATCGCTCGGCGCCGATGCATCGCTCACCGCGGTCGCCGTGGTGCTGACCGGGATCATGGGCGCCATCATCGTCACGCCGCTGATGAACCGGATGGGCATCGCCGATTTTCGCGCCCGCGGCTTTGCCGTGGGTCTGGCGTCGCACGGCATCGGCACCGCCCGCGCGTTTCAGGTCGATGCCGTCGCCGGCGTGTTCGCGGGTATCGCCATGAGCCTCAACGCGCTGGTGACATCGCTGCTGGTTCCGCTCGCCGTTACGCTGCTGGTGCGCTGATGATCACGAATCGCCTCGCAAAAACCAGCGCACTTGTGATGCAGCCGCCATGGAGCGGCGCAAGGAAGGCCATTAAGGTTGCGCCGTCGCAATCGGGAACCGGCCATTCATGATCACCGTGATGCAAGGCGCGCTGGGGCTGGCATCGGGTGTGCTCGTCGGATTTTCGCTGGGGCTGGTCGGCGGCGGCGGATCGATTCTGGCGGTGCCGCTGATGGTCTATGTGGTCGGCGTACCCGATGCCCATGTGGCGATCGGCACCAGCGCCATCGCGGTGGCGGCGAATGCTGCGGTCAATCTCGGCAATCATGCACGCAGCAGCCACGTGCACTGGTCCTGCGCGCTGGTGTTCGCCGCAGCCGGCGTTGCGGGCGCGCTCGGCGGCTCGATCCTTGGCAAGATGATGGATGGGCAAAACCTGCTGGCGCTGTTCGCGCTCTTGATGCTGGTGATCGCGCTGTTGATGCTGAAGACGCGATCGCGGGACGGCCTGCCCAAGGTCGAAATCAGCTGGAGCAACACGCCGGCGCTGCTGGCGCTGGGTCTCGTCACCGGCACGCTGTCCGGCTTCTTCGGCATCGGCGGTGGCTTCTTGATCGTGCCGGCGCTGATGCTGGCCACGGGGATGTCGATCATGAGCGCGATTTCGTCGTCGCTGGTCGCCGTCACCGCTTTCGGTCTCACCACCGCGACGAGCTATGCGTGGTCCGGGCTGATCTCGTGGAAGCTCGCCACGGTTTTCGTCCTCGGCGGTCTGGTCGGCGGACTGGCTGGCACCGGCTCGGGGCGGCACCTGTCGCTGCGCCGCGGCGCGCTCAACATCGTGTTTGCGGCTATCATTATCATGGTGGCGCTCTATATGTTGGCCCGCAATATCTACATCACCTGAGCGTTGGCGCGCGAGGCGTCGTCGGGAGACCACCTATGAGCGCCATCATCGATCTATCCCGCCTTTCGTCGCGTGCAACCACGCGCCGCGGCGCGCTCGGCCTGTTCGGCGGTGCGATGCTGCTGGGGGCCCATGGCTCGGCGCTGGCGGCGCCCGGCAGCGACAAGGACGAAGACGTCCTCAACGAAGCCGCGGTATTGCGCGATCCCGATATTCCGGTCGCCGGCAATGCCAAGGGCGACATCACCATCGTCGAATATTTCGACTACCAGTGCCCCTATTGCCGCAAGCTGGCGCCCGAACTGCGCGCTGCAGTGAAAGACGACGGCAAGGTCCGGCTGGTGCTCAAGGACTGGCCAATCCTGGGGCCGGTGTCGGTCTATGCCTCGCGACTGGCGATGGCGACCAAGTTTCAAGGCAAGTTCGTCGAGGCGCATGACGCGCTGATCGGCCTCGACGTCAAGCTGACCGAGTCCGGCGCCCGCGAGCGTTTGGCCAAGGCCGGCATCGACGTCGATCGTGCCATCGCCGATCTGCAGACCAATCAGGACGCCATCGCCGCGACCTTGAAGCGCACCGACGAGCAGGCCACCGCATTCGGTTTCAAGGGCACGCCGGCCTTCATCATCGGCAAATTCCGCGTGCCCGGCCCCTTGACCAAGGAACAGTTCGGCCAGGCCATCGCCGACGCCCGCAAGGCGAACGCGAAGAAGAAGTAACGCTCAGAGCGACCATCGATCTGCCCAAGCAAAAGCGCCCTCGTCATCATCTGACGAGGGCGCTTAGTATTCGACGATCAGCCTGTCGCGCTTACTTCTGCGACAGCTTGATCCAGTCCTGCTGGGTGCGCGTCTTCAACGCCTGCCAGTCGGTGGCGGCAACATCCCAGTTCACGATGGTGCGGCGCTCCTGCGCGACCTGTCCGTTCGCTACCGTCGATGTCGACATCGAATCGTAGACGTAGACACCCGCCGTGAGCATCAGCGCGCCCAGGATCATTCCAACAAACATCCGCATGGCAAATTCTCCAATGAGCGCGAACAACGCGGGATGCCGGGGAATGGTTCCGCTTTCAGGAACGCGTCTTTGTCGCAGGGAGCATCAAGCAGATGCTGTCGGCGGCCATGGCTGATCCGGCCGATAGAACAAGGCCAGCTTCAGGCTTTCCGCGATGCGCTCGGCCTTGCTGAGGAACACGTCACCCACCGCGTCGTCATAAAGCTCGCGGCAGGTGGCGTCGAACAGTTGCAGCCAGCGCCCGAACAGCTCCGGTGTCATGCCGGCAATCGCAACATGTTTGGCGACCGGGTTGCCCTTGTAGCGGCCTGACGTCAGCATCACCGACGACCAGAATGCGTACATCTTTTCGAGATGCGGCTGCCAGTCGCCGGTAATCGCAGCGGCGAAGATCGGTCCCAGCTCGGGATCGCGGCGCACCTTTGCGTAGAACGCATCGACCAACTGGCGGATGCCGCCTTCGGTGACGTGGCCGAATTTTTCGATGGGACCGATCATGATGCGTACGCCACCACGATCACGCCGAGTACGGTCCAGACCAGCGAATTGACCAGCATGCGGACCAGATTGCTGTACTCGCCGACGCCCCGCTTGTTCAGTCCGAGCGCGTTGCAGGCCAGCGTGCCGGGCAGCAGGAACGGCCAGGCAAGGGTGTCGCTGAGCGAAAGGGTCTTGTTCATCTGAATGCTCCTCTCAAGCACGACCACCATATAGATCCGCTCTTGCCTTAAAGCAATATTTAAAATACTTCTTTAGGCGCCACATCGAAGTGAGGGACATGTCATGCGTCTGACCGTTTATTCCGATTATGCCCTGCGCATGCTGATGTATCTCGCGCTGAAGAAGGACGGGCTGGCGACGATCGCGGAGATCGCCGAAAGCTATGACATTTCCGCGAACCATCTGATGAAGGTGGCGCACCAGCTCGGCGTCGGCGGCTATGTGGAAACCGTGCGCGGCAGGGGCGGCGGGTTGCGTCTGGCGAAGCCGATCGAAGCGATCGGGCTGGCCGAGATCGTGCGCTACACCGAGCCGGACATGGCGATCGTGTCGTGTTTCAAACCGGTCGATGCGCCGTGCGCGATCCGGCCGAGCTGCGTGCTGCGGCGCGCACTGGAGAAGGCACGCGAGGCCTTTATGGCGGTGCTGGAAGAATACTCGCTCGCTGATCTGGTGCAGCCGCGGGCGCGGCTCGCCGGACTGCTCGGCATTCCGCAGACCGTCGCGTAGCGCTAGGTCCGTTCGCCAAACGCCCGCATCAGCCAGTCGATGAACACTCGCACCCGCGGCGACAGTTGCCGGTTGCGCGGATACAGCAGCGACACCGGCACCGGCGGCGGCGGGAACGCGTCGAGCACCTGCATCAGCGTGCCATCCGCGAGGTCGGCTTCGGCGTGGAAGCGCGGTACCTGGACGAGACCGAGCCCCAGTCGCGCGGTGGCGAGATAGCTCTCCGGCCCGGTCACCGACATGATCACCGGCAACGGCACACTGCGCAGCTTCTCATCGATCAGAAATTCCATCGGTCGCAGCCGGCCGGTGGTGAGCGAGCGCAGCCCGACCATGCGGTGACCTTCGAGCGCATCGGGATTTTTGGGCGTGCCGTAGCGCGCGAGATAGTTCGGCGCGGCGACATTCAGACGCTCCAGTATGGTCACGCGCCTGGCGATCAGGTCGCTGTCCGGCAATTGCCCGAACCGCAGCGCGCAATCGACGCCTTCGCGAACCAGGTCGACCCAGCGGTCGCTTTCGCTCATGTTGATTTCGATATCTGGATACTCTGAAAAGAATTCCGGCAGGCCCGGCAGCAGAAAGTGCCGCGCCAGCGTGCCCTGCACCTCGATGCGCAGCAGCCCTTTTGGTTTGGCGCCGCCGAACGCGCCTTCGGCATCTTCGAGATCGGCAATCAAGGACAGGCAGCGCTTGTGAAACGCTTCGCCATCGAGCGTCGGGGCCACATGCCGGGTGGTCCGCTCCAGCAGCCGCACCCCGAGCCGTGCCTCGATCTGCTTCACCGCGTCGGTGACCGTGGAACGCGGCAGGCCGAGATCGTCGGCCGCCAGCGTAAAGCTGCGCCGCTCCACCACCCGGGTGAACACCCGCATCGTCTCGAATCGGTCCATTTTAATTGTTCGCAATTATCGGATTGTGATGCGGGATAATGCAGGATTATTCGGGGAATGGAAGGCCTTAAGTTTCTCCCATCAGAGCGGCGCTGCCGCTCGCAACCTGAGGAGAACGAAAATGACCAATCAATCCAGCAAGGTAGCCATCGTCACCGGCGCCTCCCGCGGCATCGGCGCTGCCGTAGCCGAACGGCTAGGCCGCGACGGCTTTACGGTCATCGTCAACTATTCCGGCAACGCGGCGCCGGCCGAGGCGCTGGCCCGCAAGATCGAGGCGGCCGGGGGCCGGGCGCTGTCGGCGAAGGCCGATGTCAGCGACGCCCAGGCGGTGCGCCGCATGTTCGACGCGGCGGAAGCCGCCTTCGGCGGCGTCGATGTGCTGGTCAACAATGCCGGCATCATGAAGCTTTCGAAGATCGCCGACGCCGACGATGCCTCGTTCGACCAGCAGATCGCGGTCAATCTCAAGGGCACCTTCAACACGCTCCGCGAAGCCGCCAAGCGGCTGCGTGACGGCGGCCGGATCGTGAACTTCTCCACCAGCGTCGTCGGCACCAAGCTGGAAACCTACGGCGTCTATGTGGCGACAAAGGCCGCGGTCGAAGCGCTGACCCCGATCCTGGCCAAGGAATTGCGCGGCCGCTCCATCAGCGTCAACGCCGTCGCACCGGGACCGACTGCGACCGATCTGTTCACCACCGGCAAGTCGCCGGAGCTGATGGAGCGTTTTGCGAAGATGGCGCCGCTGGAACGTCTCGGTCAGCCCGAGGACATCGCCTCCGCGGTGGCTTTCCTCGTCGGTCCCGACGGCGGCTGGATCAACGGCCAGGTGCTGCGCGCCAATGGCGGCCTCGTCTGAGTCCGTAGTCCGTAGGGTGGGCAAAGGCGCTCTTCGCGCCGTGCCCACCAGTAGCAAACGAAATCGCAGTTGGTGGGCACGCTGCGCTTTGCCCACCCTACGAAGCAGCCCCTCATTCATCCAAACCGAATTCAACTCACACTTCAAGGATACGTGTCATGAAACAGGTTATCGTCATCACCGGCGCATCCAGCGGCTTCGGTGCGCTGGCCGCCCGCGCGCTCGCCCACGCCGGCCACACCGTTTACGCCAGCATGCGTGAGACCACCGGCCGCAACGCGCCGGCCGTCGCCGAGGTCGCGAAATACGCGGCCGACAACAAGGTCGATCTGCGCGCTGTCGAACTCGACGTCGCTTCGGATGCCTCCGCGGAAGCGGGCATCGCAAAGATCATCGCCGACAATGGCCGCCTCGACGTGGTGATCCACAATGCTGGCCACATGTCCTTCGGCCCGGCGGAATCCTTCACGCCGGAACAGTTCGCACAACTCTACGACATCAACGTGCTCTCGACCCAGCGCGTCAACCGCGCGGCGTTGCCGCAGTTGCGCAAGCAGGGCAAGGGCCTGGTGGTCTGGGTGTCGTCGTCGAGCGCCCGCGGTGGTACGCCGCCCTATCTGTCGCCGTACTTCGCCGCCAAGGCCGCGATGGATTCGCTCGCGGTGTCCTATGCCGGTGAGCTCACGCGCTGGGGCGTCGAGACCTCGATCATCGTGCCCGGCGCCTTCACCAAGGGCACCAATCACTTTGCGCATTCCGGCAAGCCGGCCGACACCGCGCGCGCCGCCGAATACGACAACGGCCCCTATGCCGGATTGCCCGATATGGCGCTGAAAGGTCTGGCCTCGCTGGAGCCCGCCGACGCCGATGCGTCCACCGTTGCGGATGCGATCGTGAAAGTGGTCGATGCGCCGTTCGGCAAGCGGCCGTTCCGCGTCCACATCGATCCGTCGCAGGACGGTTCCGAGATCGTCAACGGCGTCGCCGACCGCGTCCGCGCCGAGATGTTCCGCCGCATCGGCATCGAGGACCTGCTGTCGCCGCGGGTGAATGCTTAAGAAAGCGCATCGACCGTAGACCGTAGGGTGGGCAAAGGCGCTCTTGCGCCATGCCCACCATTTCCTCATCGATACGTTGGTGACGTTGCGCGCGTTTAGGTGGGAACGCTGTGCTCAGCCCATCCTGCAAAGTTCTTAGAATGCGACGCAGTCGCAGCTGGCGTCGTCGCGCTTGCATCGCTGCGGCGGGCATATTAGAGCACACAGCCGCGCGTGGCCCCGCGACATCCAATGAGAATTTCAGATGAGAAGCGTTCGCAGTCTGGCGCAAGGCAGCATTGTCGTTGGCGTGGCCGTCCTCGGCCTGAAATACGTCGCTTACTATTTGACGGGCAGCGTCGCGCTGCTGTCCGACGCCATTGAGAGCATCGTCAATGTGGTGACGGCCATCGTGGCGCTGCTGGCGATCGACCTGAGCGCCAAGCCGGCCGACGAAGAGCATCCTTACGGGCATCACAAGGCGGAATATTTTTCCGCGGTGGTGGAAGGCGTGCTGATCGTGCTGGCCGCGATCCTGATTCTGCGTGAGGCTTGGTTCAGCTATCTCGCGCCGCGTGCGCTGGATGCGCCATGGCTCGGACTGGCCGTCAACGCGCTTGCGACGGCGCTCAACGCGGTCTGGGCATGGGTGCTGATCAATTGGGGCCGCCGGCTGCGATCGCCGGCTTTGGCCGCCGATGGCCGGCATCTGCTCGCCGACGTGGTGTCCTCGATCGGCGTGCTCGGCGGCGTGGGCGTTGCCGCGTTGTCGGGCATCGCGATTCTCGATCCGATTCTCGCGGCTTTGGTGGCGCTGAACATTCTGTGGGCCGGCTGGGGCCTGATGAAGGAATCGCTGAGCGGGTTGATGGACGAGGCGATACCGCCGGCGACGCTGGCGAACATCAAGAAGATCATCTCGACGCAGTCGCACGGCGCCATCGAGGCACATGACCTGCGCACCAGGCGCGCCGGCAGCATGACCTTTATCGATTTCCATCTCGTGGTAGCAGGAACGACCACGGTGAGCGCCGCGCATAAAATTTGCGACAATCTCGAAGGCGCCATTCGCAAGGAAATCGGCGAGGCGCTGATCACGATCCATGTCGAGCCGGACGACAAGGCGAAGCATTCCGGCATCGTCGTCCTCTAGATTTTCCGTGCCGCCGCATCACGAACGGCTTTGACAGGTTCCGCCGCCGTGTTAATCGAGAGGCGAGGAACGGTCCTTTGAAACACTTGTCGCGCAAACGCTGGTTTGGAGCTGTGGCATCACTCGCCGCGGCCTATGCGCTTGTGCTCAATGTCGTGTTCTCCAGCATGCTGCTGGCGTCGGTATCGCCGGCGGACGCTGCCGCAGGCTTCGAGATCTGCGCCAACAATCCGGATCTCGCCGCCGCCCATGGCGACGATGGCAAGACCACCGGCAAGATCGCGGTGCACTGCCCGATCTGCGTCGGCAATCACGCCCCGGGCGCGCCGCCCTCGCACGAGCCGCACTTTGCGTCGCGTTTCGCCGTCGCGATTGCACCCGTCCTGGCGCCCGACGTCGTCTCCGTCGCGCGTCCCGCCAACGCCGACCACCAGGCCCGCGCCCCACCGCGCCTGAGCTGACGACCCCGCGCGATCCGTCGCGCTCACAGTCCTCGTCACTCAGTCTGGTGGAGTCCACCCATGTTACCCGCTTCAATGCGGTTGCGCAGCGTCCTGCTGGCATCCGCTGCCGTACTCGTTTCCATTCCCGCTGTCGCTCAGACAAGTCAGCAAGACCCGCTGCCGCCCGTCACCATCGATGCCCCGCAGCAGAAGCGCGCCGCCGCGGCGCGTCCGCCGCGCAGCAGCGCGACATCGACGCGCGCACCGCGCCGGCCTGTGGCGGCAACGCCGCAAACCGCGCAGGCTCCGAGCGTGCCGGGCTCGCTCACCGTGGCCACCGCGCAGCAGGCGCTGCGCGAAATCCAGCAGACCCCCGGCGGCGTTGCGTTGGTCACCGCCGATGCCTGGAAGTACTCGACGGTGGGCAATACCATCAAGGACATCCTCGATTACGTGCCCGGCGTATTCGCCCAGCCGAAATGGGGCGACGACACAAGGCTGTCGATCCGCGGCTCCAGCCTGTCGCGCAATTTCCACCTGCGCGGCGTCCAGCTCTATATGGACGGCATTCCGATCAATACGTCCGACGGCTACGGCGATTTCCAGGAAATCGATCCGACCGCCTACAAATATGTTGAAGTCTACAAGGGCGGCAACGCGCTGCGCTTCGGCGCCAATTCGCTCGGCGGCGCGATCAATTTCGTGACGCCCACCGGCCGCGATCCCTTCCCGAACGGCGTGTCGCTCGATGCCGGTGCGTTCGGCTATCGCCGGCTGCAGGCCAGTGCCGGCGGCGTCAACGGTCCGTGGGATGGCTACATCACCGCCTCCACCCAGGCGGCCGAAGGGTTTCGCGACCACAGCGACGGCCATTCCACCCGCGTCAGCGGCAATGTCGGCTATCAGTTCTCGCCGGATTTCGAGACCCGGTTCTATCTGAACGCCAACGATGTGCGGCAGCGCATTCCCGGCTCGGTGACGAAGGACTCCGCGCTGAATACGCCGACGCTGGCGGCGACGGGCAATCTCACCGGCGATCAGCAGCGCAACATCGACACCGTCCGTCTCGCCAACAAGACCACCATCCGCTTCGACAACACCACTGTGGACTTCGGCGTGTTCGGCGTCGATCGCCATCTAATGCATCCGATCTTCCAGTATCTGGACTATCGCTACAACGACTATGGCGGCTTCACCAAGGTCACCGACGACCGCAACATCGGCGGCTTCCGCAACGTGTTCGTCGCCGGCGTCAATGTCATCAACGGCAGGATCGACAATCAGCAGTTTGCCAATGTCGGCGGCCAGAAGGGTGCGCTGCTGTCGTCCTCGGTGGACAGTTCGAAGAACACCTTGGTCTATGCCGAGGACTCGTTCTATTTTCTGCCCACGGTGGCTGCCGTCGCCGGCACGCAATTCCTGTATGCGACGCGCGATCGCCGGGATCGCTACCTCAGCGATGGCGACCAGTCCGGATCGACGTCGTTCAGCCTGTGGAGCCCGAAGGGCGGCTTGCTGTGGAACATCGATCCGACCTGGCAGGCCTATGCCAACGTCTCGCGCAGCGCCGAGGTGCCGAGTTTCGGCGAGAGTTCGTCCGGCCCCGGAATCCCCTCGATTCCCTTCACCAGCATTCAGCCGCAGCGCGCCACCACCTATGAGATCGGCACCCGCGGCAAGCGGCCCGACCTGACCTGGGAACTGACCGGCTACCGCGCCGAGATCAAGGACGAGTTGCTGTGCCTCTACAGTGCGTTCGGCAATTGCAACGTCACCAATGCCGACCGCACGATTCATCAGGGCATCGAGGCCGGGCTGGGTGTCGCCGTGCTCAAAAATCTGTTCGTGCAGGGCGACGGGCCGGACAAGCTCTGGCTGAACCTCGCTTACACGCTGAACGACTTCCGCTTCGACAACGACGCGGTCTACGGCAACAACATCCTGCCCGGTGCGCCCCGGCACTACCTCCGCACCGAGCTGCTCTACAAGCATCCGAACGGGTTCTACGTCGGCCCCAATCTCGAATGGGTGCCGGAATCCTATTACGTCGATAGCGCCAACACCCTGAAGACCGAACCCTATGCGATCTGGGGCCTGAAGGCCGGGGTCGACAATGGCGGGACCTATTCGGGCTACATCGAGGCCCGTAACATCGCCAACAAGACCTACATCGCCTCCGCCAGCATCATCGACCGGGCGACGCCGACATCGCCGCTGTTCGAGCCCGGCAGCGGCCGTGCCGTCTATGCCGGCGTCAAGGCGCGATGGTGATAACAATGACATTTCAAACGAGACAGACCACACTGCCACCTTCGAAAGGACGACCCATGACACACCGCTCCATGCTCACTCTCGTCGCAGCGCTGGCCGCGCTGAGCGCACCGGCCAGCGCCCACGTCTTCTTGCAAAGTGGTGCTGCCACTATCGGAGGCTCATACCGCGCCGTGCTGGCAGTGCCGCATGGCTGCGGCCCTTCGGCAACGACGAAGGTCACCGTGACAATTCCGGAGGGAATGATTGCGGTGAAGCCGATGCCGAAGCCGGGCTGGACCATCGCGACCAAAAAAGGCGCTTACGCAAAATCGTATGACTTCATGCATGGGATGAAGGCATCCGAAGGCGTGCAGGAAATTTCCTGGACCGGCAAGCTCGACAACGACTTCTACGATGAGTTCGTGTTTTCGAGCTATCTGCCCGCTGCGCTGAAGGCAGACGTACCGCTGTATTTACCGACGTTGCAGACGTGCGAGAGCGGCTCCGAGAGCTGGGCAGAGATCCCCGCAGCGGGACAAGATTCGCACAGCCTGAAATCACCGGCGCCGGTGCTTCGGCTCGCTGCATCGAATGTCGATGCGATGGCGCAGATGGCGGGCATGGTCCACGCCGGCGATCTGATGATCATGGCGCCGTGGACAAGGGCGACGCCGCCCGGCGCCAAGATCGCCGGCGGCTATCTGACGGTGACGAACAACGGCAAACAGAGCGACCGCCTGCTCGGCGGCAGTTTTGCCGGCGGCAGCCGCATCGAGGTGCATGAGATGAGCATGACCGACGGCGTCATGAAGATGCGCCCGCTCAATGACGGCCTCGAGATCAAGCCCGGCGAGACGGTGAAGCTCGAACCGGGCGGCTTTCACCTGATGCTGCTGGACCTGAGCAAATCCTTCGCGCAAGGCGAAAAGGTGAAGGTCCAGCTGCAGTTCGAGAAGGCCGGCAAGGTCGACATCGAACTCGACGTCAACGCGGTCGGCGCCGCGGGCCCCGCTGCCGGCGGGCACGCGCACTAAGCTAGTCTAGGGCGTGGACTCATGAGCGCGCAGCTAAATTCGGATTGATGCGCGTTTGACGAATGCCAGATAGTTGGCTGCGAGCTTGTCATATCGTGTCGCGACACGTCGGCATGGCTTGATCTTGTTGAAGAACCGTTCGACGAGCTGGCGCGCAGGTGCGGATCGTATGGCTATCCGCACCTTGCGTTGCGCATACAAAAGTCCAGAATACCTGAATAGGAGGAATGTCGGCTAACGTTTTGGGAGGGTGCGATGAATAGATTTCTGATTTTGTCGATCTTGTCAGTCGCGTCTACCTTTGTTCCCGGGGCAGTTGCGCTAACCCAAGAGGCACCGCTGCCGTGGGCCTATCCGGTCAATCCCCCCGATTTCAAGCCGCCGCCCGATGACGGCACGTTGCGCCATGTTCCCGACAGCACCGCAAGCATGACGCTTACGCAAGTACGCGACCTCTTCTATGCGCCGGATTGGCATCCTGGCGATCATCCGCCGATGCCCGAGGTGGTTGCGAGTGGCAGGAAGCCAAACGTATTCGCTTGCGGAGTTTGTCATCGAGCCGACGGTCCGGGTGGACCGGAAAACGCGTACCTCATGGGCCTTCCGGCGGCCTACATCGTGCAGCAGCTCGCCGATTTCAAGAGCGGCGCTCGCAAGAGTTCGGTACCGGACCGCATTCCAACCAAGCTCAAGACTACGCTCGCGGCGAACGTTACTGACGCTGAGGTGCAAGCCGCAGCAGCGTACTTCTCGGCGCTAAAGCCGCGAGCGGTGATACGGGTTGTTGAAACCGAAATGGTGCCCAAAACCATCGTGAGCGGCTGGTTTCTGACGGCTTTGAATACCGGCGAGAAGGAGCCAACCGGTGAGCGTATTATTGAGGTGCCGGAAAATCTCGAACAGTTCGTCAGCCGCGACACGCGATCCCGCTTCATTGCCTATGTTCCGACCGGAAGTATTGAAAAGGGCCGAGCCCTCGCGGCGAGCGGCGACCAGGCAATACGGTGCGGAACCTGTCATGGCCCCGATCTCAAGGGACTCGCAGCGGTTCCCGGCATCGCCGGGCGTTCGCCGAGCTACATCGTCAGGCAGTTGTACGACTTTAAACACGACACGCGCGCAGGAGCCGATAGCGCGCAAATGAAACCGTCCGTGGAGAAGCTGTCGATCCGGGACATGATTTCTCTTGCTGCCTATGCGGCGTCATTGGCACCGTAGCTCGCGCGGCGATGAACCGGATGGCCGTGAAACTGCCGTTCACAGCACCGACTGCGTGCGCGGCGACAGGCATACTGCCCCGGTTACCGGCCGGAATCTTCCTCGGCAGCGCGACCTTGGCCGCCTGCGAGGCGGCGTGGCGGCGTGGCGGCAGAAGTTGCCGTCGCTCGCGCCAATGCAAGTTGAGGTCTTGCGATCCTGATGACCGGCAGAATGACCGCTGTTGGTGCTGTGGACGGCTCCTCCACCGGCACATCGGTGCCATGGATGTGGGCGCTGTTAAGGCTCCCACGATTCAGAGGAGCGAGCCATGCAGACGATAACGACAATCGGTTTAGACATCG
>JAQGKA010000452.1 GCA_028290355.1 Tardiphaga sp.
TTCGCCCTTCTCGACCCTGATCGAAACCGATTCGATGGCGAGCGCCTTGCCGTAGCTGACGCGCAGGTCGGAGACTTCAAGCAGAGGCATGGGCGTCCTCCGTCTTGCCGATATAGGCCTCGATCACCTTCTCGTTCTTGACGATCTCTTCCGGTGGGCCGACGGCGATGATCTCGCCGAAATTCATCGCGATCACGCGCGACACCAGCGCCATGAATTCGCGCAGCTTGTGCTCGATCAGCAGGATGGTCAGGTTTTGCTCGCGGTGCAGCCGGCGGATCAATTGCGCCAGTTGTTCGATTTCGCCACTGCCAAGGCCGGCGAAGGGTTCATCCAGCAACAGCAGGTCCGGCCGGGTCGCCAGCGCGCGGGCGATTTCGAGCCGCCGCAGGTCGCCGTAAGGCAGTGTCTCCACCGGCTCCTTGTCGCGCCCGCCAAGCCCGACCTGGGCGAGCAGATAACTCGCGCGTTCCTCCTTGTCCTTGTCGTTCGAAGCGCGCGGCGACATGCAGGCGACCAGCACATTCTCGAGGAGGTTCATGCCGACGAACGGCCGCGTCAGCTGGAAGGTCCGTGCCATGCCGCGGTTGACGATCTTGTAGGGCGCGAGCTCGCGCACCAGTTCGCCGTTGAAATGGATGGTGCCGGTGGTCGGCTGCATGAAGCCGGTGAGGATATTGAACAGCGTGGTCTTGCCGGCGCCGTTGGGGCCGAGGATGCCGGTGAACTCACCCTTCTTCAGCGTGAAAGTGGCGTTCTTGACGGCGGTGAGGCCGCCGAAGCGCTTGGTCACGCCATTGACTTCGAGTAGGTCGGTCATCGCAGCCGCTCCGTCAGCCGGCGCCATAGCGGCGCGATCAGTCCGTTCGGCAGGAAGAACAGGATCAGCATCAGGGTCAGCGTGTAGATCCAAAGCCGGTATTCGCCGAAACCGCGCAGCATCTCGGTCAGCAGTGTCAGCAGGATCGCGGCAACTGCTGCGCCATAGATCGAGCCGATGCCGCCGACATAGACCATGATGATCACGGTGATCGAGACGACGACCGAGAACAGCGGCGGGCTGACCTGAAGCTGGTAATGCGCGTAGAGCGCGCCGCCCAGCCCGGCAAAGCCGGCCGATATCATCAGCGACGCTATCTTGTAGAAGGTGACGTTGATGCCGGCGGCCTGGCAGGTCGCCTCGTCGCCGCGGATGGCGCGCAGCAGCAGGCCCCAATGTGATTGGGCGAGCAGGGTCAGGACGATCACCGTGACGACGAGCACGGCGAGCACGAACCAGTAATAATGCAGCGGCGACTTGATCAGCGGATCGAGGCCGTAGAGCCCTTCCTCGCCGCCGGTGTATTCCCAGAAGATCAGGCACAGGCGCTGCAGGATCGCCGAGGCCGAGAGCATCGCCAGCGCAAAATAAGGTCCGCGCAGCCGCAGCGTGGGAAATCCGACCAGCAGGCTGAAGGCGATGGCGACGCCGACGGCTGTCGGCAGGCTGAGCCAGGGGTTGGTGGACCAGATGGTGGCGAGGAAGCCCGCGGTATAGGCGCCGGCGCCGATGAACAGCGAGTGGCCGAAATTCTCCCGGCCGGTGAGGCCGGACATGAAGTCCCAGCTCGAGGCCCAGATGCCGTAGACGGCGCAGACGGTGAGTACGCCGGTGAGGTAGTTGCTGGATACGAACATCGGCGCCAGCGCCAGAATGGCGACGAGGACGATGGCGCCGGCGATATCGATCAATGAAATGCGCCGCATGTCAGAACGCCGCCCGTCGACCGAGAATTCCGGACGGCCGTATCATCAGCGTGATCACGACAGCGACGAGCGATACCAGTTCTGTCCATGAAGTCGAGATCAGGTAGGCGACGATGGTTTCAGAATAGCCGAGGATCAGCGATGCGATGATGCTGCCGGGGATCGAGCCGAGCCCGCCGACGATCACGATGGCGAAGGCCTTGACCATCGGCAGCAGCCCCATGGTCGGCTGCACTGTGAGAAACGGCGACACCAGCACGCCGGCCAGCGCCGCGGTGCCTGCGGAGATCGCGATCACGATGGAGAAAATCCGGTTGGTGGGAATACCCATATACTGCGCGGCTTCCGGGTCCTGCGATACCGCGAGGATGGCGGCGCCGAGCCGGGTGCGCTGGATGAACAGCCACAGCGTCAACAGCACCAGCACGCCCGCGACAAGGGCGAGCAGCCGCTGGCCGCTGATATCGACGCCGCCGATCGACAGCTTCTCGGCGACGAAGGACGGCACGTTGCGATATTCCGAGCCGAAGATCAGGAACAGCGCCTGTTCGACGGCCAGCGAGACCGCCAGCGTGATCATCAGCACCGCGAGTTGCGATTGCCGCAACGGGCGCACCAGAAACCGCTCCATGACGACGCCAAATCCCGCCACCAGCAGAACCGCGAGGGGGGCTGCGAGAAACAGCGGGATCTTCAAGAGCGAGGTGAGCACGTAGGCCGCATAGGCGCCGAGCGCGTAGAACGAGCCATGGGCGAGATTGAGGATGCGGGCGACACCGAAGATGAGCGTAAATCCCACGGCCAGCATCGCATAGATCGCGCTCGAAACCGCGCCGTAGATCAGTATCTGAAGCATGAGGTCCCGCTGTTGATGCCCGGAAAGCGGAGGCCGAACTTTTGGAGTTCGTGCCTCCTGGTTCTGCGGCCGGCAAGGTCGTTACCGGCCGCGCGCTTGCGATATGGCCAACAGCTAGTTGCTCATCCAGGGCGGGGCGATCATGGCGCCGGTCGCGGCTTCCTTCGGCCAGACCACGACCCGTTCGCCGTTCTTCTGCCATTGCACGAACAGCAGGTTCTGCAGGCCGGGACCGGTCTTCACGTCATGGGTTTCGTCGAACACCAGCTTGCCGGCGATGCCGACGTGATCGGTCTTTTCCAGCTCCTTGATTACCGCATCGGGTTCGACGGAATTGGCCCGCTTGACGGCGTCGGCATAGATGTGGACCGCATCGTAGGCGCCGATGCCGGTGTAGACCGGCGCGGTGCCGAAACGCTTCACGAATTCATCCCAGAACGGGATGGTTTTCGGGGTGAGCGGCGCGCGGATCGCGAACATGCCCACCGTCTCCGCATTGGCCTTGCCGCTGACGCGGGTGAAGAAGTCGGCGTCCTGGCTCTTGACGTCGATGCCGCCGATCGGGATCGGCACCTGCGCATCATGCCACTGCTTGACGAAGATATCCGACGAGGCGTGCGACAGAATCACGATCAGATATTGCGCACCGCTGTCCTTGACCTTGGCGAACAGCGGCGAGAAATCGGAGGTCGATGTGTCGAAGAACTCGGCCATCTTCACCTCGGTGCCGCCGTCGGTGGCGCCCTTCTTCAGGATCGGCACGAGATCCTGTACCCATTTCGCGTTCTCGCCGACGATGGCGATCTTCGACAGCTTCATCTCGCCCTTCAGCTTGCCGTTGATGAAATCCACCAGCGCGCGCGCCTGATGCGCGGCGTTGATCGGGAAGGCGCGGAAAATGTACTTGTAGTTGTCGTAGTCGGATTTCACCTTCTGGGTGATGGACGGCGACGCCGCGCCGACGCCGATATAGATCGTCTTGGCGCTGGAGATGTGCGGCAACTGGGCCAGCGTAACGCCTGACGTATAGCCGCCGATCAGCACGTTGACCTTGTCGTCGGCGGTCAGCTTCTTGATCGCGGCGATGCCCTGTTCGGGATTTTCGGTCTCGTCGGCGACCACGATTTCCAGCTTGCGGCCGAGCACGCCGCCCTTGGCGTTGATCTCTTCGGCTGCGAGTTTTGCGGCGTTCTGGGTATCGCGGCCGACCTGCAGCTGGATCGAGGTCGGGACGCCGATCTTGATGGGGGCCTGCTGGGCGCTGGCCGGCGCGGTGGAAGCAAGGGCGCCGGCAAATATCATACTCGCAGCCGCAAGCGGCCTCAGAAATGAGTCCATGATGTTTCTCCCTGATGCATCTGGATCATTGTCCGATGCGTTCTTAGCGGTGCCAGACTGCCTAGCTCAGTGAGATCGAGTCAAGATGGATTGATTTGCTTGCTGCACACTGTCGCGGCACCGGATCAGGTCGCCTGAATGTTGCGATGCGACATTCAGGTGCCGGTCGGAAGAAGCGCGACTACTGGAGTTCGACGACAATTTTCCCGGTGGCGCTGCGGCTTCTGACCGCCTCATAAGCATCGCCAATCGTGTCCAGCGTGAAGCGGCGGCCGTCCAGCTTCGGGACGAGCTTGCCGGCCTCGGCAAGCTTCGTCGCCTCGCGCAGGATCTCGCCATGATGGGCCCGCCCTTCGCCGGTGAGCATCGGCAGCAAGGTGAACACGCCGGAATAGCTGGCGGCGCGAAACGACAAAGGTGCCAGTGCATGTGTACCCCAGCCCAGCGCGCTGACGACATGGCCGAACCGCGCTACTGCAGTGAACGACGCGTCGAGCACCGCCCCGCCCACGGTGTCGTAGACGATATCGAAGCCGCTGCCGGCGGTGACGCGGGCGACGTAGTCCGCTACCGGAGTTGCGTGGTAGTCGATGAAAGTCGCGCCGAACTGTTCGATCGTGGCCCTGTCCTTCGCCGAGCCGGTGGCAAACACTTCGGCGCCGAAGGCGCGCGCGATCTGGATGGCAACGTGGCCGACGCCGCCGGCGCCGCCGTGGATCAGTACCTTCTGGCCCGGCTTCGTGCCGGCGCGATCCACCAACCCTTCCCAGGCGGTGATGAAGATCAGCGGCAAGGCTGCCGCTTCGCGCATCGTCAGGTTGGCCGGCTTCAGCGCCAGCAGGTCGGCATCGACTGCGGCAAACTCCGCCAGCGAGCCCTGCAGGCCGCCGACGCCGCCGGTCATGCCATAGACCTCGTCGCCAGCACGAAACTGCGTCACGCCCGCTCCGACGCTCTCGACGATGCCGGCGAGGTCGATGCCGAGAATGGCCGGGAGCGGATGCCGTGCATGGGCGGCCTCGCCGCTGCGGATCTTGAGATCGAGCGGATTGACGGCGCTTGCTGTGACACGCACCAGCACCTGGCCTTGCGCCGGGTTTGGCCTTGAGATGCGGTCGATACTGAACGGTGATCCGATGCTGCTCAATACGGCAGCTCGCATGGTGTGTGTCGTGGTCATGGTGATGCCCTTTCGTTTCGCTTGACCTAAATGGGCATGTTAGACAGCGGTGAACACCGACAAGGTTGCACGGACTCCAAACAGAACTGAATGAGCGGGCTTTTCGGATGGAATGGAGTGACCTTCGGATTTTCCTGGCGATCGCGCGCGAAGGCACGCTGGGCGGTGCCGCGCAAAAGCTCGGCCAGAGCCAGCCGACCATGGGCCGCCGGCTGAAGGCCTTGGAACTCGCGGTTGGTCACACCCTGTTTCAGCGCACCGGCGAAGGGTTTGTGCTGACCGATGAAGGCCACGCTGTGCTGTCCCATGCCGAACGGATCGAAGAAGAGGCGCTGGCATTGCAGCGCCAGCTCGACGGCCAGGATCAACTGCTCGAAGGCATGCTGCGCATCTCGTCATCCGACTGGTTCGGGGCTCATCTGCTGGCGCCGGTGTTTGCCGAATTTGTGAAGTTGCATCCCCAGGTAGTCGTCGAATTGCTGACCAGCCAAAGCCTTTACAGCCTGCCGCGCCGCGAGGCCGACGTGGTGTTCCGGATCAGGCCGTTCGACGAGCCGGAGGTGATCTCGCGGCGGCTGATGCACATTCCCTACGGCGTCTATCTCAAGTCGGATATCGAACCGCCGCGGCCGGGCGATGGCGCCGGCACGCCGCTGGTGACGATGGACACCAATTTCGCAGATATGCCCGATGCCGTCTGGCTGCGGAAAATGCTGCCCCATGCGCATGTCGTCTTGCGCAGCAACAGCCGCGAGGTGCAGGCGCGCATGTGCGCATCTGGCGCAGGTGTCGCAGTGCTGCCGCGCCCGCTCGGCGACACACTGGCCAGCGTTACCCGGATCGATCTCGGCGAAGCGCCGCCAGGACGGGATACTTTCGTCGGCTATCACCGCGACCTGAAAAGACTGGCGCGGCTGCGCGCGCTGCTCGATCTGGTGATCGAGCGGCTGAGCAACTAGTCATGCGTCGCGGAAGGTTTGGTGGATGGGAACAAAAGTGGGACCGTCGACGCAGGTAATAACGACGGTCCCGTGTCGTGCAATTGAAATTTGGGGCTGGAAAGCGACTTCCGATGCCCACTCTGCGCGACGCCATCACGCTATCCGGTTCGCGCAGGCCCGCAACGCAAACCGCCCCTTAACCTAACCGATCAACCTTACCTGGGCCGCTTTTCCGGCATTCTGCGCGAGGCCGTAGAATATTCTACTCCGCCGCCTTGACCAGCGCGCTGACAGTGTCGGCATTGGCGCAATAGGTTTCGTAACGCTGCGCCACGACACCGGCGGCGAGATCGTGCTGGCAAGCCTGCTTGTGCTGGCAGCCGGCGCAGGTTCGCAGCATGTCGTTGAGCACCGGCCGCTCGATGCGCGCGATGGCGTCATCGTCGAAGCCGAGCGCCTTCAGCAGGTATGGCAGTTCGTCGGCGGCATGCCGGCCCTGACGCACCAGCGCATCGAGGTCGGCGGGCGCAAGGCCCATCTCATGGGCGATACGGTCGAACTCACCGGAATCGAGCTCGCTCATTTCGCTGCGCTCGCGCCATTTCTTCAGCCAGTCGCTCAGGTTGTCGATCAGGGCGGCGAGCCTGGGATATTGCTGGGCTGATGCTGTCATGGCGATCTCCTGCTGATGAAGGCTGAGCGAAAGGATCGGCGTCAGCGGCAGGCCATGCATTGCGATGGATCAATCGCGACAGCGCGTGGGAACCGGTCACGCGCCGTTATCGTTACCCGGAAATGCCTGCAGCGCAGGCACTTCCGGGCGAACCCGGGGCTGGAAGTGCCGGCAAAGGCGCTTACATTGGAAGGATTGTCATTCCAGATGCCGCAACCCGGCTTCAGGAGGCGTTCATGACCCGGAAATATCTCGTGGCGGCGGTGGCTGGCGCGGCGTTGCTGATGAGCGGCGCCGTCGCGCATGCCGACGCGTACCAGCCCGGCGAGTTTCTGATGCTCGATCTCAATCGGGCCGCGCTGTCGCCCAAGCCGCTCGGGCCGCCGGCGCGGTTCGAGCCGGTGCCGATCGAGGCCAAGGCCGATACGAAAGCCGGTCCAGTGAAAGCGGCACCGACGCCGAAGGTGGCGCGTGCGCCCGTGGCGAAGGCTGCTGCGCGGAAGAATGTCGCCCGCCATCGTTCGAATCCGCTCGATGCCAATGCGGCGGATACGCGGGTGCAGGTTTGGCCGTGCCGGACTGGCGGCATCTGCAACTGGCAGAAGTAGGCGGAGCGCCTCTCTTCACCTCGCCCCGCTTGCGGGAAAAGGTCGGCGCGCAGCCTCGGGGTGAAGGATACGTAACGAAAAGCGGCGGCGCTGGTGCGCCGCCGTTTTGCTTTGTCCCTCATGGTGAGGAGGCGCCTCTGGCGCCGAACAAATTCGTCATGGCCGCGCTTCGCGCTTTGGCCGGGCATGACGAACTCTGGCGATGTGCCTGATTTTGCTGCCCGCTTTTTCAGTCAGACTCTCAGGATGAGGGACCGAGTCCTTACGCCTCGATCTTCTCCACGCCGCACCATTCGGCGATGAACAGGGCCAGCGCCGTTGTGGTCTTCTTGAGTGACGGCAGGTTGACGCCTTCGTCGAAGCCGTGGACGCCGCGCGAGATGCAGCCGTAGTTCAGTGTCGGCACCTTGTCGAACAGCGCATAGACGCGGCTGTCGAGATAGGCGAGCGAGGTCACCGCCTCTG
>JAQGKA010000481.1 GCA_028290355.1 Tardiphaga sp.
CCGATCTGAAAATCCTGTTCATCACCGGCTATGCCGAAAGCGCCGCGATCGCGAAGGGCTTTTTGCAGCCGGGCATGGAGATGATTACCAAGCCGTTCGACCTCGATAATCTCTCGCGCCGCGTGCGTGAGATGGTGGCGAAGTAGAGGTTCGGGTTCGCTCCCAGCCGTGGCTGTCTTGGGAACCTTCGCGCCGCAGCGCACTTATCCCGGCGCAATACCCTTTCAATCAACCTGGAGATCATCATGATCCGCCGTTTTCTCGGAGCTACTGCCATTGTCGCCAGCTTGGCGCTTCCCGTCGTCGCTCAGGCCCAGGGCGTTCCCGGTGGTATTGAGCGTGGTGCACGCGACGGCGAACGTGCTGCCGGTCCAGTCGGTGCCATCGTTGGCGGCACTATCGGTGGTGTGGTGGGCGGCGTCGCCGGGGTGCTCGGTGTCGATCAGCGCCCGCGCTTCCGTACCTACGCTGTGGAGCAGCGCCGGCCGTCATACACCTACAGCAATGAAGTCCGCGTTGGCGCCGTGCTGCCCGATGACGGCGTGACTTATTACGAAGTTCCCGCGGAATACGGCGCGCAGGAATATCGCTACACCGTGGTCAATGGTCGCACCGTACTGGTCGAGCCGCGTACCCATCGCATCGTCGAAATCGTCGAGTGATTTTGACAAGGCCGATCAATCACTAAACGATCAGGCCGCCTTCGGGCGGCCTGATTTGTTCCCAACTGTGGCCTGCGGCGCAGCTGTGGCCAGCGCCAGCAAACTCGCGTAGAGCTACGCGCGGAATCACCCGATGCGGCGCCCTTAGGGCCCCAGATGCGGAGCCAAGTGGCAGCCTCTAGTCGCAACCAAATCGCCACCGCTATCGCCCTTGAAAATCCATCAAGCAGCCGTGCTGTCGACTCCCGCATCGCCTTGCCGGAAGGCGTGCAGCCCTATCGCATCGATTGGGTCAACACGCTGACCATCGCTACCTTTCACGCGCTGGCGCTGCTGGCGTTGATGCCGATGTTCTTCAACTGGACTGCCGTGATCGTCGCCATTGTCGCGGCGCGGCTGTTCGGCCTGATCGGCATCAATATCGGCTATCACCGCCTGCTCACCCATCGCGGTTTCAAATGCCCGAAATGGCTGGAGCACTGTTTCGTCGTGGTGGCGATCTGCTGCGCCGAGGATACGCCGGCGCGCTGGGTCGCGGTGCATCGCCGCCATCACGAGAAGGCTGACGACCAGCCCGACCCGCACAGCCCGCTCGCCGGCTTCTTCTGGGGGCATCTCGGCTGGCTGCTGGTGAAGAATCCCGATCTGTCACGGCTCGGCATTTATGGTCGTTATGCGAAGGATATTCTGCGCGATCCGTTCTACGTCGCACTGGAGCGCAATTCCTGGCAGCTGAAAATCATGCTGATCCAGATCAACATGTTCTTCTTTGCCGGCCTTGCCGCCGAGCTTCTGCACGGCGGCTCCTGGTCCGACGCGGTACAGTTCGCGCTCAGCATCGTGGTCTGGGCGGTGTTTGTTCGCATCGTATTCGTCTGGCATCAGACCTGGGCCGTGAATTCGGTCACCCACATGTGGGGTTACCGCAACTACGCCACCGATGAGGACAGCCGCAACAATTGGCTCATCGGCCTGCTCGCCCATGGCGAGGGCTGGCACAACAATCACCACGCCGACCAGCGTTCCGCCCGACACGGCCATCGCTGGTGGGAGTTCGACACCACCT
The DNA here is from genome assembly GCA_028290355.1 of Tardiphaga sp. Classification (GTDB taxonomy): domain Bacteria; phylum Pseudomonadota; class Alphaproteobacteria; order Rhizobiales; family Xanthobacteraceae; genus Tardiphaga. The sequence continues at coordinate 1,729 of JAQGKA010000481.1, forward strand.
ATCTGACGATCCGCCTGTTCGAGAAATTGGGCCTCGCGTCGGATATCGTGACGCCCCGGGATTTAAAGTAGCCGTAGCGCGGACGAAGCGAAGCGAAATCCGGGATTCACAACGGCGGCCCCGAGCTTCGTAACCGAGCGCTTGCGCGCTTGCTCACTCCACCCGGGCCACGAAATCCAGTTAGAACCGCCCGCCGGTGCGCAGCAGCCGGACGATCAGCAGCAGAATCACTGCGCCGATGGCGGAATAGATGATTTCCGAGACCAGCCCGGTGCCGAGATGGATGCCGAGTTTCGGAAACAGCCAGCTCGCGATCAGCGCGCCGGCGATGCCGACCAGGATGTCGCCGAGGATGCCGAAGCCGGTGCCGCGCACGATCTTGCCGGCAAGCCAGCCGGCGATCAGGCCGACAAACAGAATAACCAAAAGACTTTCGTTCGACATATGCATGAAACAATCCCCCTATGTTGCGACCGGGTGATCGCACGTTCGGTAACGCACGCCCCCGCGATTCGGCACGCCGTGCTGCAAAATCTTTGCTGCACGAAATGGAGCATAGCATGATCCGGGGGACGTCGTGCAGTCCGGCTATCGCTTCGCCTCGTCTGGCTGCGATGATGCAAACGTGACCGCGGCGCTTGTGTATTCGCAGGCCGGTGCAACTTTTCGACACAATCCGCGTTAGAAACGCATCATGACAAAGCCTGATATTTGGTATGTGGCCTTTGGCCCCGATAAATCCGTCAAGTCCGATGGCCGCGCCGCGGGCACAGTGCGCACGACCAAGACATTCAAGTCCGAGATCGACGCCAGGCTGTTTGCCAGGCAGATCCTCGCCAAGGGCTGGACCGCCAGCGCCGGCACGCTGAATCCGCATCAGCCGAAGCAGACCATCGCCGCGTCGCAGATCGAGCAATGGGTCGATCCCGGCTTCGCCGGCTGATCCGTCAGATCACTTCGTAAGCGAAGAACAGCGTGATGACGGTGATCGCGACCAGGCCGGCAAGAAAGCATTGATCGGCAATGGTCTCGCAGCGGGTACTCAGCGGCTGCCGGTCCGGATGGCGCATCGAAGTGTAGGACGCGATGGCGCTGACGAGGAAGAACAGCGACGCCAACGCGGCATATTCATCGACCCGGCTAGGCCCGATCTTTTCCTCCATGATCTTGACCAGTCCGATCAGCGTCGCACAGACGCCGATCATCGTGCCCGAACTCGGCAGGATGTGCTTTGAGAGCGCGCTTTGCTCCCGGGTCTCGCGATCGGGGGCGGTCACGCGGCCCGGCTCATGCCGCGCCGGTCAGGAACGGATTGGTCAGACGCTCCTGGCCGATGCTGGAGCCCGGTCCATGGCCGCAGATGAAGCCGACATCGTCGCCGAGCGGCAACAGCTTCTCTGTAATTGACTTGATCAAGGTCTCATGGCTGCAGCCGGGGAAATCGGTGCGGCCGACCGAGCCCGCGAACAGCACGTCGCCGACATGGGCGAAGCGCATCGCCTTGTTGTAATACACCACGCTGCCCGGCGAATGGCCGGGGCAATGCAGGATGTCGAAATCGAGACTGCCGATACTGACGCGGTCGCCCTCTTCGAGCCAGAGGTCGGGGGTGAAATTGCGCACCCCCGCCATACCGTATTTTGCGCCGCTCTCCACCACCAGATCGAGCAGAAACTTGTCGGCAATATGCGGCCCGGTGATCGGCACCTTCAACGCGTCGCGCAATTCGGCGGCGCCGCCGACATGGTCGATATGGCCATGGGTGAGCCAGATCTGCTCGACATTGACATTGGCCTTGGCGATCGCGTCCCGGATCAGCGGCACGTCGCCGCCGGGGTCGATCACCACCGCCTGCCGCGTGGCTTCGTCCCACAGCAACATGCAGTTCTGCTGAAACAGCGTTACCGGAATGATCGCCGCGCCGGCTGCGGCTTTATGTTCAGTTTCGTTTGTCATGCCGGCCACCATATTCATCCTTCAAAACCCGTCAACACGGGTTTAGGGTGGCGGTTCGAAGTTTCTTCTCTTTGCTGCTGGTCCATCGGGTGTCGGCGAACTTCGGATTCAGGATATTTGAGCGTCGTGCAATCTGGCTCTTATCCACGCTCCCAGCAGGTATGGATTTGCCATGAACCAGCCTCCTAAATTGCCGCCGGGTGGTTCGCGGACAACCGCACGCGCCTTTTTTGTCAGCGACCGCCTGAATACGCCGGGGCTCGAGCGTGGCGATGTCCTTTCGACAACGCCCCTCGCATTTCGGGTGAACGAGAGCGGCTTCGCCATCCTTTTCCGCTACGGCGTTGTGGTTCTGATCGGTCTGAACGCGCTTGAGGAAGATGAATTCCTGCGCAATCTGCAACCGCGCATGACAGGGAAATTCGCGCGGCGCGACGAGGAAAGCGCAGTCATCGAACTGTCATCGGAACATGAGGATCAGATCTCTCCTGGAGGTTCGATTGGCCTGCAAATCATGTCGCCGGAGCGGCTGCTTCTGATCGCCGAGGCCTTGGCGAAAAGCGTTGTTCTGGCGCGGCACGAGCGCGAGGTCGCCAGCGTGTTCGACGTGACCGAACCATTCGCGCGGGAATTGGCCGAGAGGGGGCAGATCCGCGGCGGTCGCCGCTCGATCCTGAAGAATATCGGCAAAGCGCTTTTGGTGCGACACCGGGTGTCCGGGCCGGTGGAAGTGGAGGAGAAGCCCGATGTGCTCTGGGACAGACCGCACCTCGAGCGACTTTATGCGCGCCTGGAAGATGAATATGAACTCAAGGAGCGGGCGGAATCGCTCAACCGCAAACTTGCCGTGATCGCCGAGACCGCGCAGGTGTTGACCGATATTATCGATACCCGGCGCTCACTACGGCTTGAGCTGATTATCGTGTTGCTGATTATGTTTGAAGTTGTCATCACGATTTATCAGATCGCGATCTCGCGTCATTGGTAACATCGCCCCGGGTATTCGGCGATACGATGGTCCGATCCCGGGCCCTTATCATGGGCGTCGACTTAACCTCTCCCGCAAGGGCGGTTACCGCTTCAGTTGCGCCTTCAGCGTCGCTTCTACCTCGCGGTCGAACGACGACGCCTTCGGCGGCGCCTTGTCGCGCTGGGCGGCGACGAAGGCATCGCGCTTCGTGACAAGCGCTGCGAGCTTTTCATTCAGCGCCTTCCGCGCCTTCATTTGCGACTCAAGTTCCTCCGCGCGCTGCTTCGGCGCCAGCTTGCGCAGGTTTTCCGGGAGTTCCTCTTCCTTGACGCCGTCGAGCTTCTGCTTCCCCGCGGCGACGTCGCTGACCAGATCGCCGCCGCCGGTGACGGCTTCCGACGAGGTCCGCGACCGCTTGTTGATGTAGCTCGCCATGTCCGAGGCCTGTGCTGGCGCTGCGGCCGCGACCTTCGACAGCTGCCTGGTCTGGTCCTCGGTGCGCTTCTGCATCGGAGCCGGGCCATAGGGGATCACGGTGCGGTTGATCTCGTTCTGCAGGATGATGATCTCGTCATCATACGGCGTCTCGATGATCACCACCTGGCCGCCGTCCTGCGGGATCGGAATGAAGCGGCCGTCGCCGCGCTGGGCGATGTCGCGCCACACCCGTTCGGTGTCGCGCGCCGAGCCGGCCAGCACCGCATTGACGATGATGTCCTTCTGCTTCGCTACCGCCAGTGTGGTCGCGTATTTGGTGTCCTGCGCATAATCCATATGCGGCGGGGCGTCGCCGACCAGGAAAACGATGCGGTGGGTGTCGCGGCTCGCCGTCCAGTGCAGCTTGTTGACGGCGACATCGAGCGCCTCGTTGACGCTCTCCGGCCAGTCGCCGCCGCCCCGCGCCTTCACCTCGAGCAGGTTGGCGTAGAGGTCCTGGATGTCGGCGGTCAGCTCATAGGTCTTGGTCACATAGTCGTCGCCGATGTCGCGATAGGCGACCAGGCCCATGCGGATCTCCGCGTCGGGATTGCTGTCGAGAATGGTGGTGGCGATCGACCAGATTTTGCGCTTGGCACCTTCGATCAATCCGCTCATCGAGCCGGTGGTATCGAGCACGAAGGCGACTTCGACGGTGGGTCGGGCGGTGGCCGACGAGATGGCCGCGGTGAACGGCAGGGTGGCTGCCGCGAATGCCAGGGCGCGCAGGGTGATGACGGGCTTCATAATGCTTCCTCCGGTGTGCTGTCCCTCGGAACCAAAGTTCCATTGGCTTCACGTTCCCGTGAGGTCGAAATCGGGGCGGCACGCGTACTAATTTGCGGCCTGTTTAGGCGGAGCCGGGCCGTGGGCGGCCGCCGCAAAATCGGCTAGGGTTGGTCGCAATGGAATCGCAAGCCGTTCATCTGGCCCTCGCGCCGCCCCTGGACCGTCGCCAGTCGGAGACGGCGCTGGCGATTGCGCGCGGCACTGCACGGCTGCTGCGTTCGCTGGGATTTTCCTGCATCAGTGAGTTGTCGTTGCCGTCGGGACGGCGCGCCGATCTGGTGGCGCTGAACGAGCGCGGCGAGATTTGGATCGTCGAGATCAAATCATCGATCGAGGATTTGCGCGCCGACCAGAAATGGCAGGACTACCGCGCGCATTGCGACCGGCTGTTCTTCGCCTTCACGCAGGATCTGCCCTGCGAGATTTTTCCGGCTGAGACGGGATTGATCGTCGCCGACGCCTATGGCGCACACATGCATTGTGAGGCGCCGGAGCATCGCCTGCCGGCGCCGACGCGCAAGTTGATGATGCTGCGCTTCGCCAACACGGCGGCGCAGCGCCTCAATCGCCTGCATGACCCGCAGGGCCACGCCGAGTTGTTGAACGAGGTTTAGGGTTTTCGGATCGAGCGGCGCTTCTCGTAATCCATCGTGATTCCGGGGCGCGAGCTCTTGCGAGCGAGCCCGGAATCCATAACCACCACCGGGAGTATGGATTCCGGGCCTGCGCCTCGGTCGGCTGCGCCGACGACGGTGCATCCCGGAATGACAAGACTGGAGGCGCCTTAGCGCGGTGCGCGCTTGGCGAGGATACGCTGCAACGTGCGGCGATGCATGTTCAAGCGCCGCGCGGTTTCCGAGACGTTGCGGCCGCACATCTCATAGATGCGCTGGATGTGTTCCCAGCGCACCCGGTCTGCCGACATCGGGTTGTTCGGCAATTCGGATTTCTCGCTGCCGCTGGCCAGCAACGCCGCGACCACGTCATCGGCGTCGGCGGGCTTCGACAGATAGTCCACTGCCCCCATCTTCACCGCCGTGACCGCGGTGGCGATGTTGCCGTAGCCGGTGAGCACGATCGCGCGCGCATCGGGTCGCTGCAGTTTCAACGCCGCGACCACGTCGAGGCCGTTGCCATCACCGAGTCGCAGATCGACCACCGCGAAGGCCGGGGCGGACTTGCCGATATGGGCGAGGCCATCGGAAACGCTTTCGCAGGAGGTGACCGTGAAGCCGCGAGTCTCCATCGCGCGCGACAGCCGCTCCAGAAACGGCTTGTCGTCCTCCACGATCAGGAGCGAGCGGTCGGTCTGGCCTGTCAGTTCGGCAATAGCGTTCACGGGCGGTAATCCTCCATATCGGTCACCCTACCATATGGCGGTACGGAAGGCTGCTGCCAAGGGCACCGAAAGTCGATGGCGGCTTCGTGAAGGCTGTTGAGATAGGTTCTAAGCGGCTGTACGGGCGGCGATTTCTGGCCGATCAAGAGCCGCGTTCACTATGTCAGCAATGCACTGTCAGGCCTTTTCTTGCCGCGCTGTTCCGCGCATGTTGCTAGTCAAGAGATGGCCGCAATGCGAAATAGCCGCGCCGCAAGGGAGGAAGTGGGATGCCGTCGCGAGCCCTCGTTGATGAATTCATTGCTATGGTCGAAAGCGGCGATCATGCCGGCGCGATCGAGCGGTATTATACCGACGATGCCAGCATGCAGGAAAACGCCGCGCCGCCGCGCGTGGGCCGCGATGTGCTGGTTGCGCATGAGCGCGGCGTGTTGTCGCACATGAAAAATGTTTATTCAAAAGCGGTGACGTCGGCGGTCGAGGGCGATCGCGTGGCGATCCACTGGATCTTCGAACTGACCGATCTCGCCGGCAGGATGCGCCGGATCGACGAGGTCGCGCTGCAGGAATGGCGTGGCGACAAGATCGTCCGCGAGCGGTTCTTCTACGATCCGACCAAACCCGGTTTCTGACCGGCGTCCTTCATTGACACTTCGGTGATGCTCGAACCATTGCGGCGGCCGATGCTGTTAGCGTGCGGCCTCGAATCAGCAGCAGAGAATCGCATGCACGCGTCCAGTCCGATCGCCCTCGACGAGACCTCGATCCGCTATGGCGGCTGGCGCATTGTCGGCGTCTGCTTTCTGGTGGCGACTTTCGGCTGGGCGCTCGGCTTCTACGGCCAGAGCGTCTATCTCGCCGAGCTGCAGCGCGTCCATGGCTGGCCGGCTTCGACGATCTCCGGCGCGACGACATTCTTCTATCTGTTCGGCGCGCTGCTGGTGGCATTTCTCAGCGAAGCCATGCGCGCCTTCGGGCCGCGCAATTGTCTGCTCGCGGGCGTCGTGGCGATGGCTGCGGCCACAGCGCTGCTCGGCCAGATCACGGCGCCGTGGCAACTCTATGCCGTCAACGCGCTGCTGGCGCTCGGCTGGGCCGGCACCAGCCTCGGCGCGGTCACCAACACCCTTGGCCTGTGGTTCGACAGAAAGCGCGGCATGGCGATCAGCCTGGCGCTGAACGGCGCCAGCTTCGGCGGCATCGTTGGCGTGCCCTTGCTGGTCGTCGCGATCGGCGGCTTTGGATTTGCGGGAGCGACGATCGCCGCGGCGGTTGCGATGATCGTGCTGCTGGTGCCTGTAATTTTGATATTCGTCGGGCGTCCGCCGCGAGCTTCGTCCGTTGCTTTCGCTGGCAACTCAACTCCGGTTGCTGACGCACCGTCATCGTCGCAGATCCGCGCGAGGGCTTTTCGCGACATAGGTTTCCTGACGTTAGCCATCGCCTTCGCGCTGGTGCTGTTCGCGCAGGTCGGCTTCATCGTACACCTGATCTCGTTTCTCGATCCGGTGATCGGCCGCGAGCGCGCCGCGGTCGCGGTGTCGCTTCTGACGCTGATGGCGGTGGTCGGCCGGGTACTATTCTCGACGGTGATCGACCGGCTGAACCAGCGGCTGGCGTCGGCGATCTCCTTCGTCAGCCAGGCGCTGGCGCTGACCGTCATCATCAATTCGCGCAACGAGGCGCTGCTGTTTTGCGCCTGCGCGCTGTTCGGATTCTCCGTCGGCAATCTGATTACGCTGCCGGCGCTGATCGTGCAGCGCGAATTCGATGCGCGCTCGTTCGGCGTGCTGGTGAGTTTGATCACCGCGGTGACGCAGGTCACCTACGCCTTCGGCCCTGGTATCATCGGCCTCTTGCGCGATGCCTCCGGCAGCTACGCCGTGCCGTTCTATGTCTGCATGAGCCTGCAATTGATCGCAGCGGTGCTGATCATGGTGCGCGGGCGCAAGCAGATGCCCTCATGGTGAGGAGGCCTTGCGGCGCAATTGCGCCGCTGGCTTGCGCCGTCTCGAACCATGAGGATGTTCGGCTCATCCTTCGAGACGCGGCCAAGGGGCCGCTCCTCAGGATGAGGGGATCGCCATTCAAGCCACGCGCTGCTTCATCAGATCGTCGAGGTCGAGCCGCCGCGTAAACATCGCGATGTCGCCATGGGCATCGCGTGGCCACGCCTCCTGCGGGCGGTCCCAATAGAGTTCGACGCCGTTCTGGTCGGGATCGCGCAGGTAAAGGGCCTCACTGACGCCGTGGTCGCTGGCGCCATCGAGCGCAATGCCGGCCTCCAGCACGCGATGCAGCGCGTCGGCCAAAGCGGCGCGGGTCGGGTACAGGATCGCGGTGTGAAACAGTCCGGTGGTGCCGGGCGCCGGCGGATGGCCGCCCTTGCTCTCCCAGGTGTTGAGCCCGATGTGGTGGTGGTAGCCGCCGGCGGAAATGAACGCGGCCTGATCGCCGTAGCGCTGCATCAGCTGGAAGCCGAGCACGTCGCGATAGAAGCCCAGCGCGCGCTCGAGATCCGCCACCTTCAGATGCACATGCCCGATCTTCGTTCCAGCGGCGATCGGGTTTGGGGTCTCGGACATGCTTTCTCCATCGGCAGCGGTTGCTCCGCTGCCGATCTATGCAGGGAGCCTTGTTTACGCAAGCTCGGATATTTCACCATCCGGCAGGCCGAACTCGAAGGTATTGAGCGTCATCGACACCATCGTGTAGTAGCCGCACAGGCCGATGATCTCGACCAGGCCGCGCTCGCCGAGCTGTTTGACGGCCTCATCGTAGAGCGGCTTCGTCAGACCATGGCCTTCATGCAGGGACTTGGCGACGTCGTAGATCACCTGCGACTTGGCGTCTGGAAGCTTCGGCGTGCGGCGATTGCGGATGTCCTCGATGATCTTTGGGTCCATTCCGCCGGCCAGCGCCAGCTTCTTGTGGGCATACCATTCGAAATGCGAAGTCCAGTGTCGCGCGGTGACGAGGATCGCCAGTTCGGACTGCGCCGCCGGCAACGACGTGTCATATCGCAGGAAGGCGCCGAGGCGCGTCGCGTGCTTTGCCATCTCCGGGCTGTGGAGCCAGGCGAACATCGGCTCCGGCGGGCGGCCGCGCTTGCTGGTGATCGACTCGTCATAGGTGAGCTTTTGGTCCGCGGTCATTTCGCCAGGCGAAAGTAGTTTCAGGCGCATGGTATTTCCTCGTGCTTTTCTGTTGTTGTACTTTGCCGATACACCGGATTTTGCCGCCTGGCCATCCGCGGCCGTCGACTTACAGCAGAAGAGATATTGAATTCCGCGACACGGCGGGTAAGGTTTGGCCAACAAGAACGCAATCGCTCCGGCGCATTGCCCAAATTCGGATGGAAACCCCGATGCCAGACACCGATCAATTCCGTCGCGACACCCGCGCCTGGCTCGAGGCCAATTGCCCAGCCGAAATGCGCCGGCCGATGACCTCGGACGAAGACACCTTCTGGGGCGGTCGCAACGCGAAATTCTCCTCTGAGCCGCAGCGCGCCTGGTTCGAACGGATGCGCGACAAGGGCTGGACCGTGCCGCACTGGCCGACTGAATTTGGCGGCGGCGGACTCGATGGCGAGCAAACAAAAATCCTGCGCCAGGAGATGGCCGCGATCTCGGCGCGGTTGCCGCTGGTGTCGTTCGGCATCTCGATGCTCGGGCCGGCGCTGCTGAAATACGGCACCGACGCGCAGAAGAAGGAGCATCTGCCGAAGATCGCCGCGGGCCTGATCCGCTGGTGCCAGGGCTATTCCGAACCGAACGCCGGATCGGATCTTGCCTCGCTGCAGACCCGCGCCGAAAGCGACGGCGACGATTTTATCATCAACGGCCAGAAGATCTGGACCTCCTATGCCAACTTCGCCGACTGGATCTTCTGTCTGGTGCGCACCGATGCCTCCGGCAAGAAGCACGACGGCATCAGCTTCATCCTGTTCGACATGGCCTCCAAGGGCGTCTCGACCAAGCCGATCCTGCTGATCTCCGGCAAGTCGCCGTTCTGCGAAACCTTCTTCGACAATGTCCGCGTGCCCAAGGCCAATGTGATCGGCACCGTGAATCGCGGTTGGGACGTCGCGAAATATTTGCTGCAGCATGAGCGCGCGATGATCTCCGGCATGGGCGAGCGCGGCGTCGGCCGGCCGCTCGGACAGGTGGCTGCGGATTCGATCGGCGCCGACGAGCAGGGCCGGCTCGATGACGCGATGCTGCGCGGCCAGATAGCAAGTTTCGAAGTCGACGAGGCCGCGCTGGCCTGTGCCGCGGAGCGGGCGGTCGATCTGGCCAAAGCCGGTCAGGCGCATCCAGCGTTTTCCTCGGCGATGAAATATTACGGCACCGAGCTCAACAAGCGCCGCCACGAAATCCTGATGTCCGCCGGCGGCATCGATGCGCTGGAATGGGAGAGCGAGCGCTCGAAACAGGGCGTGCGGCCGCGGGCGTGGCTGCGCACCAAGGCCAATTCGATCGAGGGCGGCACCAGCGAGGTGATGCTCGGCATCGTCGCCAAGCGGATTTTGGATTTGCCGGGGGCTTAGTGCGTCACACAATGCCCTGTCATTCCGGGGCGCGAGCAGCGACAGCTGCGAGCGAACCCGGAATCTCCGGGCCTCGTCTCGCGTCGAGATTCCGGGTTCGCTCGCAAGTGCTCGCGCCCCGGAATGACGACCTGAAAAGCTGTTAGTCAATTACATCAGACCGGAAATTCTCTTATGGCCCTCGTCCTTAACGAAGAACAGACCATGCTGCGCGATAGCGCCCGCGGCTTTATCGGCGACAAGGCGCCGGTGGCGCATCTGCGGCAGCTGCGCGACAGCAAGGATGCCACCGGCTTCTCCCGCGATCTCTGGCGTTCCTTCGCCGAGATGGGATTTTCCGGCCTGCTGGTGCCGGAGGAATTCGGCGGCAGCGGGCTCGGCTGCGTCGAGGCCGGCGTGGTGATGGAGGAAATCGGTCGCACGCTGATGCCGTCGCCGTTTCTCGCCACCGCGGTGCTGGCGGCGTCGGCGCTGAAGCGCGGCGGCAGTGCTGCGCAGAAGTCCGAGCATCTGCCGAAGATCGCCGAGGGCTCGCTGCTCGCCGCCTTGGCGATCGACGAAGGCTCAAAGCATCGGCCGCTGCAGACCGCGATGCAGGCGGTGCGCTCCGGCAACGGCTTCAGGCTCAACGGCGCCAAGGCTTTCGTCGTCGATGGCCACACTGCCGATCTCATGATCGTCGCAGCCCGCAGCGCCGGCGCTCCCGGTG
>JAQGKA010000486.1 GCA_028290355.1 Tardiphaga sp.
TTTGGTGCGCCGGGGATGATCGGCCAGTAGATCAGCGGAAAGAACGCCAGTTCGTCGCGCGCGGGATCGATGCCGACCGGCTCGCCGGCTTCCAGCGCGGTGCGTTGTGCCAGGAACAGCGTCAGTCCGGTCATGCCGGCTTTCACAATGGAATCGACGTCGGCATTCCCGGTGACGACGTAAGCGAGCCGCGTCTGCGACACCGCCTTGATGGCGAAGTCGTCGCTGGCAGGGTCAGCGCGCGACGGCGTCGGCGTTCCCATGACCGCGGACAACGCCAGCATCATGGCCAGCGCGGCTGGCACCGTGCGGCGGCGGAGCATGGCGGCAATGCCGCCGCCGAGCAGCGCCACGATGATCGCGTCGATCAGGAACAGCAGCAGCGCGGTGGAGAGCAGGATGCCGCGCAGGTCGCGCGGTTCGGCATTGGTGTAGCTGGCGTGGCGCGCCTTCAGCGCCGACGTATCGAGAGCCGCAATGCGGTCGGCGGCGGCCAGCGCATTGACGGCGAGCGGTCCGTCGGCCGGACCGTAGAAGCCGGGCGGATGATCGAGCGTGGCGCGGTCGCGGAAATCGGCGGGCAGCGGCTTGGCGGTGGAGGGTGGCGGGCCGAAAGCGCCGAAGCCATCGAGCGTGCGCAGCGGAGCCACGGTTTCCGTGCCGGTTTCGCCGGCGACACCCGCACCGGGCGTGGACGTGTAGCCGGACATATCGACGATTCGGCGTAACATCTCGACGAAGGTGCCAGACAATGGCAGGTCCGACCAGCGCATATCGGCGCTGACGTGGAACAGCGTGACCAGACCTTTGCCGCGGCGCTCGCCGGTGACCAGCGGCGTGCCATCGACCAAAGAGGCCCAGCTCCTGGTCGCCAGAGCCGCGTCGGGTTCGGCCAGTACTTGGCGGGTGATAGTGACGTCTTTCGGCACCGGCAGGCCGGCGAACGGCCCTTCGGCGGCGAACGACGCCAGATGCTGCGGCTTTTCCCAGGTCAGGCTGCCGCCGAGGCTGCGGCCGCCACGGCGCAGTTTGACCGGCACCAGATCGTCATCGGCCTGGGCGAGGCGCGGACCGGCGAAGCGCACCAGCACGCCGCCCTGGTCGATCCAGGCGCCGATGCGCTCGCGGATTTCCGGCGACAGTGTGCCGACATCGGCGAGCACAATCATCGGCAGCTTCTGATCCAGGAACTGCGTGATCGCCTGCTGCGGTGCGCCGCGGTCGCCGAGCCGGACGTCGGCGAACGGCGCCAGCGCGCGGGTGAGATAGAAGGTCGAAGCGAGCAACGGCTGCGCGGTGTCCGATGTGGCACCCGACACGATGCCGATGGCGCGGCGGCGCCAACGCTTGTCGAGCAGCTGCACCGCGCCGGCCGAGCGCTCGCCGGCGATTTCCAGCCGCGCGATGTCGTTGCGCAATTCCACCGGCAGGTCGAACGACGCTTCGGTCTCGTTATCCTGCGGCGTGAAGGTGAAGCGGGCTTCGCCAACCGGCGAACCTTTTTGATCCAGCCCGCGCACCACGCCGGCATCGATGCCGCCGCCATTGGCGCGCAGCACTTTCACCGTCATTTTCGCGGCGGCGTTTTCCGCCGCCACCAGCGCATGCGCCGGTGCCGCGCCACCGTCATAGATCGTCAGCGTGCGATCGCCGATCGCCTTGCCAAGCCCTTGCGTGAATTCAGCGCCGCGTCCGGTATCGACGCCATCCGAGAGCCAGACCAGTTCGCTGTCGCCGGTGGCCTTCAGGAAGCGCTCCAGCGCCGGCAGCGTCTCGACGCGCTCGATCGCGTAGGGCTTTGGCGCCAGTTGGCGCAGCGCGACGCGCGCGGTGCCGCCGGGCAAAATGGTGATGTCGCGCGTCGGCTCCGACAGCGGCACCAGCGCGACGCCGCGGCGGTCGTTGTCGGCATTGGCGATCAACTCGTCGGCGGCCTTGATCCGTGCATCCCAGCTCGATGCCGCGCTCCAGCCGTCGTCGAGCAGGATCACCAGCGGCGCCTTGCTGGTGGCAAGGCCGGTCTGCGGATTCCAGATCGGGCCGGCGGCAGCGAAGATGATCAGCGCCGCGGCCAGCAGGCGCAGCAGTGTCAGCCACCACGGCGAACGCGACGGGGTTTCTTCCTTGGGCGCGATCTCGAACAGCAGCCGGGTCGGCGGAAACGCGATGCGCTGCGGCCGCGGCGGCATTACCCGCAGCAGCCACCACAGCACCGGCAGGCTCAGCAGGCCGAGCAGCAGCAACGGTTCGGCAAAGGCAAGAGGGAAGGCTGCCATCATGCGATGCGCCCCGCTTTGACCGTGATGCCGCCACCGGCGGCCTTGTTGACCATCATGCCGCTGTGCAGGAACAACAGCAACTCGGCCGCCGAACGGCTCGTCGTATGGGTCGAGAACAGCCAGCCGAGCTTGCCGGTCTCGGCGCGGATCTCGTCGCGATGCATGGCTACCCGCGCCACATAATCCTCGGCCCATTTTTCGGCGCGGCCGGCGGTGATGACATTGCCGCTTTCCGGCTCGATGAATTCGACGCGGCCGGAATAGGGAAACGTCTCTTCGGCAGGATCGACGACCTGCACCAGCGCGCCGTGTGCGCCCGACGACGACAATCCCGCCAGCATGGTTTTGATCTCGCTCATCGGCGACCAGAAGTCGCCGAGCACCACGATCTCCGCCAGTGCCGACGGCACGAAGGACGGCGGCAGGCTGGCGCGGTTCGAGGTGTCGTGCAGCATCGCCTGCGCCATCTTGTCGATGACGCTGCGGCTGGAGGTTGGATTCATCAGGCCGGGCACGCCGACGCGCTCGCCGCCGGCGACCAGCAGTTCGGCCAGCGCGAAGGTGACGATCAGCGCGCGTTCGAGCTTGCTGTCGCGCACCTGCTTCGAGGCAAAGGCCATCGACAGCGAACGGTCCGGCCACAG
>JAQGKA010000501.1 GCA_028290355.1 Tardiphaga sp.
CTGGCCGGAAACATCGCGATGTTGAAGCCGATCCAGAACACCGGCATCAGCCATTCCAGATCCGCCGGTTTGGCGAAACGCAGGAAGAACGGTGCGCTGTTGACGCTGAAATGCAATTGATAGCCGAACGCGAGGATGACCATGGAGGCGATGAACATCACCGGCACGCGGCCGAGCGGTTTTGTCGGCGGCACCGGGCGGCCCGGGCGCGCTGCCGCCTGCACCAGTCCACGCTCGACTCGAGACAACGCCAGCGCCACCATCAGCAGCACCACGCTGGAGATGATGAAGGGCAGCCGCGCATCGGTATCGCGCAGCGCCACGCCGAGATACGGCGACAGCGCACCGGCAACGCCATAGCCGAGCATCACCAGCGCCGCGAGAAACGGCCGCGACGGCCGCGCGCTGTATTTGCCGAGCAGCGTCAACGGCGGCGCGCGCAGCGCCGATGAGGTGATCGCCCAGACCACGATCAGCGCGATCAACGCGGCCTGCGCGCTCGGACCGCGACCGGCGACGAACGGCAGCGCAACGAACACCGCGCAGGAGATCGCGGTGAGCAGGCCGACGATCAGGCCAAGCCGGCCGACCACGCGCGAGATCCTGTCGGCGACGATGCCCATCGCGGTGTCGGTGACGGTGAAGATCAGCTGGTCCATCATCAGGATGAAGATGACGGCCGACGGCGCGATGCCGACATTGGCGGCGAGCTTTGGCAGGTAGATCACGTAGACGGTCCAGAGCAGCGTGAACACCAGCTGCAGCACGGCGAGATAGACGCCGGCGCCGGTGCTGCTTGAGCTGGTGGTGTCGTCGGATCGTTCGAGATCGCTCATGATGCCCTCAAGCCGCAACATAGGACGGACGCAACCCTGATGGAAAGCGGTCGCCCGACGGCGCGGCTTAATTGAGGCAGCACAGCTGCGCCTAGATCACCTTGCGGAAAGTCAGATTGATCCGTTGCCGGCCCATCACCGGGTGCTCGCCGTCGGCAAGCGGCGCAACGCCGTGAAAGGCCAGCCGCGCGGGGCCGCCCCACACCGCGATGTCGCCGTGTGCGAGGCGAAAGCGCTTCGGCTTGTCACTGCGCAAGAGTCCACCAAACATGAACGTCGCCGGCAGGCCGAGTGAGACCGAGACGATCGGCGCGCCGAGATCGAGTTCGTCCTTGTCCTGATGCAGCGACATCTTTGCACCGGGCACATAGCGATTGACCAAGCATGCATCCGGCGAAAAGCTGCTGAGGCCGCCCTGCGCCGCCGCGCGTTCGGCGAGATCGCGGAATGAGGACGGCATTGCTGGCCATTTATGTCCGCTTTCAGGGTCGACGCTGTCATAGCGATAGCCGCGGCGATCGGTGACCCAGCCCTTGCTGCCGCAATTGGTCATCGCCACCGACATGGTGTGGCCGCCCGGCGTCACCATGTGACGGAACGGCGCCTGCGCCACGATGGCGCGCAGCTCCGCGATCACATCCGCTTCGCCCGCGGCGAAGAAGCCGCGCAGCAATACCGCGCCTTCCGCCATCGTCTCCTGCGCGGGCCGGGGATCAGCGAGTCCCGCAAACAGATCTGTCATTCCTACCGTTCACTTCGCGTCGTGAAAAATCACACCAACAGTATGGCGGTGGCCGGATCGGAGCCGGCTGACGCCATGGCGCAGATTAACACGGTAGAAGCCGCGGGTGCCCTGCACAGGCCTGTGATGCACAGCAAAAACCACGGCATCGCCACGGCGCAGCGGCACGACTTCGGGGCGCGACTGCATCCGCGGCCGCTGCTCGGTCAGGACGAATTCACCGCCGGTGAAATCCTTGCCGGGCTCCGACAGCAAGATCGCCACCTGCAGCGGAAAGACGTGCTCGCCATAGAGATCCTGATGCAGGCAATTGTAGTCGTCGGTGCCATATTGCAGCAGCAGCGGCGTCGGCCGGGTTTGCCCGGCATCGTGACAGCGCTTCAGGAACGCGGCGTGATCGGCGGGATAGCGGATATCGATGCCCATCGCCTCGTTCCAGCGATTGGCGACCTGGGTCAGCGGCGCATACAGCGCCGGGCGCAATTCCGCGATCAGGTCGGGCAGCGGATAGGAGAAATACTTGTATTCGCCGCGGCCGAAACCATGGCGCCCCATCACCACCCGGCTGCGGAAGCGGGTATCGTCGGGATACAGCGACGCCAGCGCGGCGCATTCGTCGGAGGAGAGCAGGTTCTCGAACACCGCGCAGCCTTGCGCATCGAGATCGGCACCGATGCGCTGCCAGTCGATCGCCTCGACGCGGGCCTGCGGTGTAGCTTCGTTACGCTCGATGGTCTTCTTCGCTGGGGACACCATGTCATCGCCTCCGTCATCCGGCCGCGATCAGGATGTCATGGCCTGTTGGCCATTTTGGGGAAGTCGCGCGGGGAAGCCACCCGATTTCTGGAGCGAGGTGCACCAGCTCCACACTGTCATTCCGGGGCGGGGACGACGCCGCAGGCGGCAAGACCGAGCCCCGGAATGACGAGTTTATCCCACCACCGGCAGGGTCTTCACATCATAACCATGGCTGATCTTGCGCTTCAGGACGGGGTCTTCGATCTCATAGTCGAAGCGCGTCGCCGGGCGGATGCCGCCCTTGGCGGCGAAGGTGCCGCCGAACATCGCGGTGCCTTCGGGCAGTATCGCGCCACCAAAGCCCTTCTTGATCAGATCGGCGACCGGCAGCATGCCTGACAGCGTGCCTTCCTGATACAGCACGCGCTGGCCATCGATCGTCGCATAGGAGCGCAGGATGATCTGGTCCCAGTGGCCTTCGATCTCGGCGAGATCCCACAGCACCGGCGCGACCGGCTTGTCGCACATCTGCTTGGAGACGGTGATGTTGTAGGTCTCGACCTTGCGGTCGGTGTGGTCGGAGCCGACGCCGACATAGGTCTTGTCCTTCGCGGCGAGCAGGAAGAATTCGACCTCACCTGATGAATCCGTGCCTGTGCATTCGATGCTGCCGTCGGTAGTAAAGCGGCGCGCCGAGCAGCGATAGTAAATTGGCGTCGAGGCCGGCGGCGCGATGCCGATGGCAGCGAGTTCGGCGATGTGATGGTCGCGGGCGACGGGATCGCGGCCGGTCCAGCCGGCAATCACGCCTTGCGTGATCGAGAGGGTCAGTGGCGTTTTCGTGCCCTTGGCGTCCAGCGTGAACGCGATGTCGATGCTCATGTCGTATTCCCTTGAAGATCAGCGAGAGAGGTGGAGAGAACGACTAGCCGCGGATGGATGTTTCCATGCCCGCAGCAAGTTCGAAGATGCGGCGGTCGGAGCCAGCGGCGCCGGCCAGCATCAGGCCGACCGGGGCCTCGCCATCGCGATGGATCGGCAGCGAGATGGCGCAGCCGTCGATCATGTTGATCAGCGTGCAGTTGCGCAGCGACATGATGTTGGCTTTCGCGAACACCTTGTCGTCCTTCATGTCGGCGATGGCCGGCGGCGTGATGGCGGCGGTCGGCAGCACCAGCGCATCATAGGGCGCGAGGCGCTTTTCAATGCGGGCGATCATGGATCGCCGGGCGCCGAACAGGTCGATGTAGTCGGCGGCGCTCATGCTTTCTCCGCGCAGAATGCGCACGGATACGCGGGGATCGTAGACGTCGCCCTTGCTGGCGATCAGATAGCGATGCCAGGCGTAGCTCTCGGCCGCGGTAAAGCCACCCTTGGCGCTCATCGGCCCGATGTCGAGGAATTCCGGCACCTCGATGCGTTCGATCAGCGCGCCCTTGTCCGCGAGTTTCTTCAGCGCGCGTTCGAAGGTCTCGGCAACGACCGGATCGAGGTCGTCCATCGCAATGGTGGTCGGCACCGCCAGCCGCATGCCCTTGATCGGACGCGGCGCAAGCGGCACCCAGGTTTCATTGGCCAGCACGGAATCGAGAACGGCGCAGCACGCCACGCTGCGCGCCAGCGGGCCGATGCTGTCGAGCGAGGATGACAGCGGCACTGCGCCATCGAGCGGCACGCGGCGCTGGGTCGGCTTGTAGCCGACGATGCCGTTGAAGGCCGCGGGAATCCGGCAGGAGCCGCCAGTGTCGGTGCCGAGCGCGCCGTGCGCCATGCCGTCCAGCACGGAGACGGCGGCACCTGAGGACGAGCCGCCCGGTACATGGCCGACGTCGCGTTTGTACTGCCCCTTCGGCGTGCCGTAATGCGGATTGGTGCCGATGCCGGAATAG
>JAQGKA010000505.1 GCA_028290355.1 Tardiphaga sp.
TCGATCTCGGGGCGGCGTGTGGCACGCGAATTGACCACGCTGATCGAACAGCGCGGCAAGCCGGCAATGATCGTCTCGGATAATGGTACTGAGTTCACGTCGAACGCCATGCTGGGCTGGGCGGAAGGACGACTTGAGGCACCCAATCCTTCGGCAGCCGTTTAGCGTTTCTGGTCTTCTCTTCATACAATCCCTAGCGGCTGTCTGCGCGCCCAATTCCGCATAGACTGCTCCTCATGGGCAGCAAGTCACGCGAGACGCTGTACGGCAGCACGATCCGTTACTCGGCCGAGCAGGCCAAGGAAGCGCGCCGGAAAGCAGACCATCTGGCCTGCGAGGCCTGGAACTATCGCATGCTGGGATATCAGGGGCCGTCGCAGCCGTCGCCGACGATGGGTGACGCCCTGAACCGGATTCGGTTATCTGGAAGTCCGCTGTCTGGGCTGTGACACCCACCAGACGGTCGCGCTCGGCGTGATCCGCCGGCCGAAGGTGACGCCCATCCACGAGCTTGAGCGCTATATGCGTTGCCCGGACTGCTCGCAGATCCGCGGCTATCCCTACAAGCGCAGCCACCTGGTGGCGCTGCGCGCGCGCAAGATTTCGGCGCTGGACCCGCCGTCGGTCTGGTGGCCCGGCGAGCGGTGACCGCATGTGCAATCTATTCGATGACGACGAACCAGCAGGCCATCCGCAACCTGTTCAAGGTCACGCTGGACACTGCCGGCAACCTGCCTTCGCTGCCCGCGGTCTTCCCCGATCAGGTGGCGCCGATCGTGCGCTCGCTCGGCGATCAGCGCGAATTGACGATGGCGCGCTGGGGCATGCCGAACCCGCCGCAGTTTCCCGGCATCAGTACCAATATCCGCAATGTGTCATCTCCACACTGGCGGCGCTGGCTGAAGCCGGAAAGCCGCTGCCTGGTGCCGGCGACAAGCTTCTCGGAATACAACGACATCGCTAATCCAAAGTCGCTGAAGGATGACACCGGTGCGCCGCACCCGATGGCCGGTAAGAAGGACGTGGTCTGGTTCGCGCTATCGCCGGAACGGCCGCTGTTCGCCTTCGCCGGGATCTGGACCGACTGGACTGGTACGCGTGGCACCAAAGCCAATCCGGTCGAAGGCGATCACCGGCTCTATGGATTCCTCACCACCGAACCGAACACCGTCGTCGCGCCGGTGCACGCCAAGGCCATGCCAGTGCTGCTGACCACGGCGGAGGAATGCGACGTCTGGATGCGCGCGCCATGGAATGAGGCAGCGGCGCTGCAGCGGCCGCTGCCCGACGACGAGATGGTGGTCGTGGCGCAAGGCGCCGCGAAGCAGGACGGCGAAGCTTTCAATGAGCCTGCGGAGCCCCAGCGGACGCCAACACTCCTGTGATGATCGCCACGGCGTGTTCGCGGATGGCCTGGTCTTGCTCGGCGGGCATCGCCGGCAACTTGTAGGTCGCCGTTAGATCGCGCAGTGCGGTGCGAACATCGGCGAGAAATTCGCTCGGATTCGTGCCCATGTCTGATACGACGCGGAACAATGTCACCAACATAAACTGGGTGGCCATATCGGCGCCCGCCCTGCTGACATATGGGTCGGTACTCATGCTCAGACTCCATCGAATGATGACGGGAATATAAGCACTCCCAAGAACGAACCGAAACAGCGCTTTTCCCCGCTCGATGACGGCCGGCGGAATCGCCTCCAAGCCGTTTCGTGACCGACGATAAACTTCAGAAATTTAAGCAAGAACGTCCCTACGCGAAGCCGGAAGCCGCTGCTCATCGGCATATCGGAAAAATCACAGCCAGATCGCGCCCACGGAGCAGCAGGAGTCGCGAGGTAAGTCCGCCGTGGCGCTGTATCCATTGGCGGACGGCGTAGGGATAGGCTTCCAATACCACTTGTGACGCTTCGGGCTCGGCGTGGAGGTGTCCCTGTCGATCGATTGAGCGCGCCGCGTGAAAGCCCAGCACTGCGCGACGTGTCACGCAGATTCGGTCTGCCGGCAGCGCGCTCAACACAAGCGTGCAGGCCGACAGGCAGGGTCCATCTATTACCACCGGCTCACCGGAAGCGCGCAATCTCTCGAATAAGTACAGGAATGGGCCGACCGGACCACCAAGGCTTCCGAGGATGCGGATTTCGGCCTGAGCAGGCGCGACCAGCAGTGAAGCGACGATCGCTGCAGCGCAAGCTATACGCATACTAGAGCCCCCTGAAAGTTCGGGCGCAGGTTCACTCGGAGACCATACAATTCGGTCGCTAGCTAAGATCAGCTTTTCCCGCGATGTCGTTAGCTACCGCTTCATGTTACGGCGAACCTGGCCTACTTGGCCACGCCTTACTGCGGGGATCTCAGCTCGCCCTCGATCCACTTTACCCCGTCGGTTTCGAGCGGATCAGGACGGGCGCATTCAAAGCACTGGAACGAGCGCGGCCCTTTGCCGCCTGGAGGCAAGGCGAGGATCAGGTTGGCCCCGCATCTGGGGCAAGTCGGTCGTTGTGCTGGCCCATACAGCAATACTGCCGCCGCCAAAAACGCCCGTCAAAATAAAATGTCAGCAGCCGTCGCTCCGTTGCCCTGGAACAAATTTGCGCCGATCTGCTTGAATCCTGATTCTTTGTGTCAGTTGCGTTGGAGTATTGCCCATGGCCCCGCGCGCCAATTGGAAGGGCTTTTTGCGCCTTTCTCTGGTTACCTGTCCGGTAGCGCTTTTTCCTGCCACTTCCGATTCCGAGAAGATCAGTTTCAACCAGATCAACCGAAATACCGGTCACCGCATCAAATACCTCAAGGTGGATGCCGATACGGGAGAAGAAGTCCTCAACGAGGACATCATGAAGGGCTTCAAGGTCGATACCGACACCTACGTCGAGATCGACAAGGAAGAGCTCGACAACATTTCGCTTGAGTCCACCCGCACCATCGATATCGATGAATTCGTGCCCAAGGCGGACATTGATCAGCGCTACGCCATCCGACCCTATTACCTCGTTCCGGACGGCAAGGTCGGTCATGACGCCTATGCCGTGATCCGGGAAACCATCCGCAGCATGAACATGGTGGCGATCGGCCGTCTGGTGCTGACCAGCCGCGAGCATATCATCGCACTGGAGCCGTTGAAAAATGGCCTGATGGGCACATTGCTCCGCTACCCCTATGAGGTCCGCAGCGAAGACGAATACTTCGACGACATACAGGACGTCAAAGTCACCAAGGACATGCTCGACCTCGCAAAGCATATCGTCGAGCAGAAGTCGGGCGAGTTCGATCCCGGCAAATTCGAAGACCGATACGAGGCGGCCCTGGTCGAGCTCGTCAACAGCAAGCGCAACGGCACCTTGGGCAAGGCCAAGGCGACCGCGCGGCCTGGCACGAACGTGGTCGATCTGATGACGGCGCTTCAGCAGAGCCTGAAAGGCGGCGCCTTTGCGGCGCCGGCAGCGAAGGGCAAGAAGCCGAAGGCGGCCACGGGCCAACGCGAGATGCTGTTGCCGATCAGCGGCAAGCGCGCGTCAGCGAAGGAAGACACCAAGGCGCCGGCGAAGACCAGCCGCGCGTCAAGCAAAACACGAAAGGCCGGGTGATGCATCGGTCGAGCTGGACCCCTTCAATTGTTCCGAGTGGCTGGGATCAGAACGTTTACCTGGTGGTGGACTGCGACCGCCACGGCGCCTGCGTCTGGACCGAGGCATATGTCGAAGGGACCGACCTCGAGACCGTCATCGCTGACTTGATGTCAGGTCAGTACGGTGACCCGCAGCGCGTCGTGGCCTTTCAACATCGCGGAGCGTTGGACAAAGGACGTTTCGGACGATGTCGCGCGCGAAATCCGTCGCCGCGCCGATCTTGCTTATGAAGACCTGACATCCGGGGTCGAGGATTTCGTCATTCGCCACGCCGGCAGTGAACGCCAGCTCGCTTTGAGGCTGGTCTGATGTCTAAATCTGGCTGGTACGCGCATTTTCGCGAGCCGGTTCCGGTACCGAAGGGCGAGCCATTGATCACGCTGCGCGACGCCGGCGCATACGTTACTCGGCTATCAAAGACCCAATACGATGGCGTGGGGTGGCAGAACGCGATGTACGCCCTGATCCAGGCGGCCGAGCACGGCGGCCCGGTCGAATTCGCCCGGCTCGGCATGATGCAGGCGCTATATCCGAAGGGTGAGCAAACCTACAACAGGGACCGCAAAGATTCGCATCGGGGCCGGCGCAAGCTGGCGAGGGACCGATGAAGGCGCCCGACATCGAAGTGGTGCTGCTCGCGATGGAAGACGCCCGACGGATCCTTGGCGAATACAACGCGCCCGGGCGGCTGCGCGATCCGGCGGAGACAGTCGACCGCCTGCTCGCCACGCTCGATCGGGAGGACTTGGTCCATGCGCTAAGCCGAATGAACCGTCGGCGCGTCATCAGGCTGGTGGAGTGAGAGGCCCCGCCGTGCTGACGCGCCGCGAACAACGAAAAAGCCGCCGCGGTTTCATGGCCCGCGACGGCTTCTTCGTCCACTCTCATAGGCCCGCCAGAGCCTGAAAATATCTTCTCCGATGGATATTAAGAGCGAGTAAAGGAGGCCCCGCCTCAAGCTTGGAGGACCATTCGGCGGAGCCTCCCGCGCCGCGCTTGGGTAGGAGGACCCGCGCGACGCCCATTTCAACGCTGACATAGCCAACGAGTTTCGAAGCAGAAAAAGCCTAAGTCACGGTGGGGCGTCCGAGGCAGTCCCACTTTTTCGCGTCCGTCTTCAGATCCGGGGGTCCTGCGCGTTCTTTGCCAGCGGCTTCCGGTCCATCCCATTAGCAGAAGAGCGGTTTGAACGCCCATTCAGCGCGCCGTCTCCTGCTCCATCGCGAGTTCAGCCTGAAGGCTCGCGAGATCCCGACAGATCGAAGCGACCGCGAGCACGCGACCGTTGCTCTTGTATTTCAGCAGGCAATCCCTGGCCGCGATATCGCCGTTGATGGCAATCTCGTCCCACTTCTCGGCATGACCGACATAATTGATCGGCACATCATAGTGCTGGCTCCAGAAAAACGGTACCGCCTCGAAGATTTCGCTCTGTCCCAGCATGTTGCGCGCCGCGGTCTGACCCTGGCGTTCTGCAACCACCCAATGCTCGACCCGGATGTTCTCCTGGGAATGCGGATCGGGCCAGCGCGCGATATCGCCCGCAGCATAGATCCCAGGGACGCTGGTTTCGAGGAATGCATTCACGGCAACACCGCGGTCGAGCTTGATGCCGGCCTGGTCGGCCAGCGCCAGGCGCGGCCGCACTCCGACACCCATGATCACGATGCCGCCCTCGAGCGCGCCACCGCTCTTAAGCGTCACGCACTTGCCGTCGATCGCGACCACGGTATCCTCGAGATGGAAGATGACGCCGTGCTCCTCATGCAACGCGCGCACGAAATCGCCCATTGCCGGCCCGTGTATGCGCTCCATCGGCCGGTGTTCCGGCTCCACGACGTTGACCTCGATACCGCGCTCGCGCAATGCCGCGGCGACCTCGAGTCCGATAAAGCTGGCACCGATCAC
>JAQGKA010000541.1 GCA_028290355.1 Tardiphaga sp.
GCAGCAGCTTGATCGCCTGCATCAGCTGCGGCGTCATCACCAGCGACTGGGATTGGCGAAACTCTAGTCTCTGCGTCAGCGCCATGGAGGCAAAAACCGATCCAAAAGTTGGTCCGTTTCTTGCTTATCTCTTTCCTGAAGCGATGTACACGACTTGACGAATTGTAATTTTGGGCTAGAGGCGGAATTCCTCGCCAAGGTAAAGGCGACGGACGTCCGGATTGGCCACGATCTCTTCAGGAGACCCTTCGGTCAAGATTTCACCAGCATAGACGATATAGGCGCGGTCTGTCAGCCCCAGCGTTTCGCGCACATTGTGGTCGGTGATCAGCACGCCGATGCCGCGGTTGGTGAGGTGGCGGACCAGATCCTGGATGTCACCCACCGCGATCGGATCGATGCCGGCGAAGGGTTCGTCGAGCAGCATGTAATTCGGCCGCGTTGCCAGCGCGCGGGCGATTTCGACGCGGCGGCGTTCGCCGCCGGACAGCGCGATCGAGGGCGATTTACGCAGCTTCTGGATGTTGAATTCGTCGAGCAGCGAATTCAGTTCGGCCTCGCGCTTTTTGCGGTTGGGCTCGACCACTTCCAGCACCGCGCGAATATTCTGCTCCACGGTGAGGCCGCGAAAAATCGAGGCTTCCTGCGGCAGATAGCCGATCCCGAGCCGGGCGCGCTGATACATCGGCAATTTGGTAACGTCGTGGCCGTCGAGTTCGATGGCGCCGCGATCGGCCTTGATCAGGCCGGTGATCATATAGAACACCGTGGTCTTACCGGCGCCGTTCGGACCAAGCAGGCCGACCGCCTCGCCGCGGCGCACATAGATGCTGACGCCGCGGACCACCTGGCGCGAACCAAAACTCTTTTCCACGCTATGCACAGCCAGATAGCCGGCGCGGTTGGCAAGTTTTGGCGCGGCGGCGCCATTGGCCTTGGCGCGAACGGGCTGCTTTTCGGGGCGCCGGGGCGCCTGCGCTGGCGCCCGGGGCGCTTCGGCCCGTTGCTGCGGCAGCTGCGGAGCATCGTTCGGGATTGCCCGCGACAGCGGCGGCGCATCGCGCACCGGGTTGGTCAGCATGTCGCCCATGCTGTCGCTGAGTGCGGTGATATCGACAGGCGACCGCGCGAAGCCTTGCGGACCGCGTTTCGGGGCGCGCCGACGGAACATGCCGAGGAAATCAACCATGCGTGCTTCGCTCAGCCCTGGGCGCCATCCGCGCAAATGCCGCGGGTTTCTCGATTCGCCGGATCAACATGGAGGAGTAGATGTCCCTTGCCCAGCGAAACGCCAGACCGTCATTTATTTGATATAACCATGGCGATAACGAGTTGTGCAGTGCGGTTCAACCGCCGCGCGGGGTGACAATCGCCAATTACCTGCAATTGCTCACGTTTTTACTTTGGCTTTGCGGCAGGCGCCGGGCCGATCGCCGGTGCGCCTTGGCCTGATGACTGGAACAGGCCCTGGACGCGGCCGCTGTCGGATTCCACCCGGGACGTTCCCGTCGTCATGTCGACCACCAGACGGTCGCCGCGCAGCACGTTCTTGCCCTGAGTCAGCACCACGCCACCCAGCATGGTGACGAGATTGGTCTTGGTGTCGAATACCGCGGTCTCGCCGGTCACCACCTGGTCCTTCTGGGTCACCACGACGTTGCCGCGGGCTTCCAGCCGCCGGATCGAGGAGCTGCCGCCGGGGCCGGGCTGGGCCGCTTTGATCGGCGCCTTCGGCGCGGCCTTGGGCGATCCCGCAGCCGGCGCCGCCGCGCCACCACCGTCGTAGAACACCACCAGGCTCTTCGACTTCATGGTGGTGTCGCCCTGCACCACCTTCACGTCGCCGGAAAACGTCGCTTCCTTTTTCTTGTCGCGCATTTCCAGCGTCGCGGCCTCGATCTGGATCGGCTGGTCGCGATTCTGCGAAAACCCCTGCATGGCGTTGGGCACGCCCTGCACGGCGCTCTGCGCCGCGGCGTCGCCGGCGACGACCAAAGCGAGCGCCATCCATACGGCGCCCGTCAGGCGGGTCCAGAAGCTGCTTCTGCCAGAGGTCATCATCACATTCATTTTGCGTTGGCGCGCTTGCCGTTGGAGGCCTTGGCCTTGGCCGGCTCGGGCGGCGGCGTTTCCGGCTCAGGCGCGGGCTCCGCCGCCGCATCGGGATTCGGCGGGTCCATCACCAGATTCATCACCACACCGCCTTCAAATCTTACCAACTCGCCATGCTCGGTGATCCGCAGCCGCTTGCCGACCAGGGTGCCGTTGAGCAATTTGACGTCGACCGGCTCCTCCGACGTCACCGTGCCGTTGGCGATATCGATCACGGCCTGGGTCATTCGCGCTTCGTAGCCCGACGTGGTCTGCAGAAAGATGTCCTTGTACAGGTTGAGCAACTGCGTTTTGGAATTGAACAGCCCGGTGCGCGCATCCATGGTCATGGTCGACTTGTCTTCCATCATCACCTTGGCGCGGAGCGTGCCGAGTTCGACATTGTCGGGGTCGGTGAGGTCCTGCGTCGCGGTCTTGGCCCACAGCTCATAGGGCCGGCCGTCGGGCGAGAATCCCGCCAGATGCGGCGTCTCCATGGTGATTTTGGTGCCGGACACGACCAGGTTACCCATATCGAGCGGCAGCTTCGCCATGATCATCCGGAACGGGTTGAAAATCGACACCCCGACGATCATGGCCATCGACAGGACCACGGCGGCGGGCACGGCGACCCGCAACGCACGCACCAGCCTGGAGTGGCGCGCCGCGGCAGCGAACCGCACGTCCATGCCGGCTTGATAGGTCGGGATCTGAACCGAATTCACCGCTGCTCCAACGCGCCGGACTGCCTCGGCCATTCTACGCTGAAATGCGCAGGTTTTGCAGCCTTCCCCACCAGAACGAGGAGTGTGACCGAAACGCGGCGGCCGCCTGCGGCGAGATGCTTCAGAGCGTCACTTCACCTCAAGGCCTTTAAGAATGCGCAAAAATGTCCTCATTTTCCCAGCCCGACAGGTCCAGTTTCGCCCGCGTGGGGAGGAAATCGAAGCAGGCCTGCGCCAGTTCGGTGCGATTTTCGCGTGCCAGCATCACATTGAGGCGTTCACGCAGTCCGTGCAGGTGCAGCACGTCGGACGCCGCATAGGACAGCTGGGCGTCGCTGAGCTTCTCCGAGCCCCAGTCGCTGGACTGCTGCTGTTTCGACAGATCGACATTGAGCACCTCGCGGACCAGGTCCTTGAGGCCGTGACGGTCGGTGTAGGTGCGGCACAGCCGCGAGGCGATCTTGGTGCAATAGACCGGGGACGGCATCACGCCGAGGGCATTATACAGCGCGGCGAGATCGAAGCGGGCGAAATGGAAGATCTTGGTGATCTTGGGATCGCCGAGCAGTTTCTTCAGGTTCGGCGCGTCGGCATGCCCGACCGGAATCTGCACCACATCCGCAGTGCCGTCGCCGCTGGACAGCTGCACGACGCAAAGCCTGTCGCGATGCGGGTTGAGCCCCATGGTCTCGGTGTCGATCGCCACCGAATCGGTATAGCGGCTCAAATCCGGCAAATCGCCGCGGTGCAGGCGGATGGTCATAGATCTTAAAAACCTCTGTTGGTGCTGCGATTCGCGGCTTCGGGCGACGTTAGCGCCCAATTTGGCGGGTGACGAGAGCAATGCGAGACAGTCCGATGCAAGAGAAATACCCTGCCCGAACTGCTCATCCGGCTTGAAAAACGACCGCATCGGACAATAGTTATCCGGGCGGGAATCGACAATGAGCATCCCGCCAGCAATGGCCGGACTGCTCGGTCGCCCGAAAGCTAAACTCACAGACAAAGTGCAGTCTCCCGACCAGCGAAAATCGTCGCCGCTGCCAAGGTTCTCGCATCGATCACTCGCCCCAAGGCAAGGATGGAAGATGACAATCGAACAGCCGCGGTCCCCGCGATTTGCGGTCCTGATCGATGCCGACAACACCTCGCCGCAGATCGCCAGCGGCCTGTTCGAGGAGATCGCGAAATTTGGCGAGGCCAGCGTACGCCGCATCTACGGTGATTTCTCCGGACCGCAACTCAAGTCGTGGGCCGAAATTCTCCAGAAGCATGCCATCGACCCTTACCAGCAGTTCGCTTACACCAAGGGCAAGAACGCTTCCGACATCGCGCTGGTGATCGACGCCATGGACCTCTTGCACAGCGGACGTTTCGACGGCTTCTGCCTGGTGTCCTCCGACAGCGATTTCACCCGCCTTGCTTCGCGGCTGCGCGAACAAGGCGCCGACGTTTACGGCTTCGGTACCCAGAAAACGCCGGAGAGCTTTCGGCAGGCGTGCCGCCGATTCATCTACACCGAAAATTTGCTGCCTGAGACGCAGGCAGCCGGCAAGGATGAGCTGAAACCAAGACCCCTGCAATCACCGAGCGACGCCGTCCCGATCCTCAAGAAAGCGGTCTCCCAACTCGACAGCGAAGACGGCTGGGTAAGTCTGGGCATGGTCGGAACGCAGCTCACGAATCTCGTTTCCGATTTTGACGTCCGGACCTACGGCTTCAAGAAGCTCAGCGATCTCGTCCGCAAGACGAACATCTTCGAAATCGAAAAGGTCGACAGTGGGCGCATGCGAATACGCATCAAGTCGAAAGCCGCATCGGTCGGAAAAAGATGACGCGCGGATGCCCCTTGTTCTCTCAGGCGGAATGAAATCGCCGGCAAATTGCCGGCGTGCGTTCCGTTTTCGGAAATCCTCGCGCTTTTTCCATTTCTGCCTTGCATCCTGATTTCCCAGCGATCTATTGGCTCCACCTGCGCATCGTCCTGATGCGCCCCGCCTGCCGCCCACGAAAGCTGCCGGAATGAGTTCCGACGTTCCCGCTCCCAAGCCTGCGATGATCCGGACCGATCTCGACATCCTTGAACGCTATGACGTGCTGGTGATCGGCGGCGGCAATGCGGCCTTGTGTGCGGCGATCAGCGCGCGACGCTCCGGTGCCAGCGTGCTGGTGCTGGAGGCCGCGCCGCATTTCTACCGCGGCGGCAATACGCGGCACACCCGTAACATGCGCTGCGCCCACGACAGCGCGACGGAGATTCTCACCGGGCCCTACACCGAGGACGAATTCTGGGAAGATCTCAAGCGCGTCACCCAGGGGCATACCGACGAGGAGCTGGCGCGCTACATGATCGCCGAGTCCAAGGACATGCTGACCTGGATCGTCGACCAGGGCGTGCGCTTCCAGCCCTCGCTGGGCGGCACGCTGAGCCTAGGCCGCACCAATTCATTCTTCCTCGGCGGCGGCCGCGCCATGCTGAACGCGTTGTATCTCACCGCGGAACGGCTCGGCGTCGAGGTCCGCTGCGATGCGGAAGTCACCGAACTCGAGATCGCGGACGGCATGTTCCTTTCGGCGACGGTGAAGGAAGCATCGGGCACCAGCACCGTTCGCGCCGCGGCGCTGGTGGCGGCGTCCAGCGGCTTCGAGGCCAATATCGAGTGGCTGAAGCAAGGCTGGGGCGAGATCGCCGAGAACTTTCTGATCCGCGGCACGCCGTATAACCGCGGCACGATTTTGCGGATGCTGATCGACCATCAGGTGAAACAGATCGGCGACGTCACGCAATGCCATGCGGTGGCGATCGATGCGCGTGCGCCAAAATTCGACGGCGGCATCATCACCCGGCTGGATTGCGTGATCTATGGCATCGTCGTCAACAACCAATGCCAGCGCTTCTACGACGAGGGCGAGGACATCTGGCCGAAGCGCTACGCGATCTGGGGTCGGCTGGTCGCGGCGCAGCCCGACCAGTTCGCCTATATCTTCTTCGATGCCCGCTCGCTCGAACTGTTCATGCCGTCGCTGTTTCCGCCGATCAGGGCCGACAGCATCGAGGAGCTCGCCACCCTGCTCGAACTCGATCCGG